>NZ_QROQ01000006.1:32253-97805 GCF_003475115.1 Collinsella sp. AF37-9
CCCCCCCCCCCCCCCCCCCCCTTGACCCAGAATCACTATCAGCAGATTCATTAGACAGATTCTCCGAAGTCGTGTTTTGCTGAGGGTCATTATTCACTATTACGTCAGCAAATACGCTCGTAGGAATCGTATTAAACACGAACAAAAAAGAGACGAGCCAAACGAGAGCTCGCCTGCAACGTGGCAATCTCACAAACCGCCCTTTCTACTCAACTGACATGAACCGGTAAAGGGCGACAAAATACCCAGAGGCAAAGGCATATATTTCACTCTTACTGAATGTACTGTCTGGCACATTGGTTTTAGTTTAATACCAGTGTTTTGTCTGACAAGAGAACGCGTTTATTGCCATGAAATAGAAACGACCAAAAATTAGTGTCACGACCAGCCAGAATTGATCGATGTGCATTAATTTCCTAAGACCTAATGAACAAACAATGAACAAACTCCACACCATAGCCATGGGGAAACTAGGAATTCGCCCGGAGAAGACGTTGAGCTTTTAGTTAAATAGTTAAAACGCTTCAGTTTATTGAAGCGTTTTAGTGTGCCTTTTAGAGGAATCTGACCGTTCGCCGAATAATTTCTTGCTATCATGCAAGGCGTAGGGTAAATCTCCGATCGCAAGGAGACACAAATGGTGAAAAAGTCACCGGAAAACACTACTCCCGCAATCGTGGACAACGTAGAGGCGCTTGAGGCTAAGCTCGCTCAGATGCGAGAGGCCCAGGCGCTTTTTGCTACGTACACGCAGGAGCAGGTCGACAAGATCTTCTATGAGGCCGCCATGGCCGCCAACAAGGCTCGTATCCCGTTGGCGAAGATGGCCATCGAGGAGACCGGCCGCGGCGTTCTTGAGGACAAGGTCATCAAGAACCACTACGCCGCAGAGTACATCTACAACGCTTACAAGAACACCAAGACCTGTGGTGTCCTGGAGCGCGACGAGGCCTACGGCATCACCAAGATCGCCGAGCCCATCGGTATCGTGGGCGCCGTCATCCCGACGACCAACCCCACCTCCACTGCGATCTTCAAGACGCTGATCAGCCTGAAGACCCGCAACGCCATCATCATCTCCCCGCACCCGGCTGCCGCCAAGTGCACCATCGCCGCCGCTAAGCTCGTGCTTGACGCCGCCGTCAAGGCCGGCGCCCCCGAGGGCATCATCGGCTGGGTCGATGTCCCCTCCATCGAGCTGACCAACATGGTCATGCGCGACGTCGACATCATCCTCGCCACCGGTGGCCCGGGCATGGTCAAGGCCGCCTACTCCTCGGGCAAGCCCGCCCTGGGCGTTGGCGCCGGTAACACCCCGGTCGTCATCGACGACACCGCCGACGTGCTGCTCGCCGTCAACTCCATCATCCACTCCAAGACCTTCGACAACGGCATGATCTGCGCTTCCGAGCAGTCCGTGACCGTCATCGACACCATCTATGACCAGGTTAAGGCCGAGTTCCAGAAGCGCGGCTGCTACTTCGTCAAGCAGGGTGCCGAGATGGAGGCACTGCGTGCCGCCATGTTCAAGAATGGCGCCCTCGATCACCGCATCCCCGGCATGGCTGCTGCCAAGATCGCTGAGCTCGCCGGCATCGAGGTTCCCGCCAAGACCAAGATCCTGATCGCCGAGGTCACCTCCACCGACCCCGCCAAGGAGGAGTTCTCCCACGAGAAGCTCTCCCCGGTCCTGGCCATGTATCACGCCAAGGACTTCCAGGAGGCCGTCGACAAGGCCGAGCACCTGGTGCTCGCCGGTGGCCCGGGCCACACCGCCTCTCTGTACGTGCACCCCGCCCAGGCCGAGAAGATCAGCCTGTTCGAGCACGTCATGAAGGCCTGCCGTATCGTCATCAACACCCCGTCCTCGCACGGCGGCATCGGTGACCTGTACAACTTTGGCATGAAGCCGTCTCTGACCCTGGGCTGCGGCTCCTGGGGCGGCAACTCCGTCTCCGAGAACGTTGGGGTGAAGCACTTGATCAACGTTAAGACTGTGGCCGAGCGCCGTGAGAACATGCTGTGGTTCCGCGCTCCCGAGAAGGTCTACTTCAAGAAGGGTTCCACGCCCGTCGCTCTCGACGAGCTCGGTACCGTCATGGGCAAGAAGCGCGCCTTCATCGTCACCGACCAGTTCCTCTTCAAGAATGGCAACACCCGCGCCATCGAGGCCAAGCTCGACGAGATGGGCATCGCCCACGACTGCTTCTACGACGTCGAGCCCGATCCGTCGCTGCAGTGCGCACGTCGCGGCGCCAAGCAGATGGCTCTCTTTGAGCCGGACGTCATCATCGCCGTCGGCGGTGGCTCCGCTATGGACGCCGGCAAGATCATGTGGATGATGTACGAGCACCCCGAGTGCAAGTTTGAGGACATGGCCATGGACTTCATGGACATCCGCAAGCGTATCTTCACTTTCCCCGAGATGGGCAAGAAGGCCTACTTCGTCGCCGTCCCGACCTCTTCGGGTACCGGCTCCGAGTGCACGCCGTTCGCCATCATCACCGACAAGGAGACCGGCATCAAGTGGCCGCTCGCCGACTACGCGCTGCTCCCCAACATGGCTATCGTCGACGCCGACAACTGCATGACCGCCCCGCGCGGCCTGACCGCTGCCTCCGGCATCGACGTCATGACCCACGCCATCGAGTCCTACGTCTCCATCATGGCTTCCGACTACACCAAGGGCCTCTCCGAGCGCGCTGCTAAGCTCGTCTTCGAGAACCTGCCCTCCAGCTTCACGAACGGCGCCAAGGACCCGCATGCCCGCGAGGAGATGCACAACGCCTCTTGCATGGCCGGTATGGCCTTCGCCAACGCCTTCCTGGGCCTCAACCACTCCATGGCTCACAAGCTCGGCGCCTTCCATCACCTGCCTCACGGCCTCGCCAACGCCGTCATCCTGACCCGCGTTATGCGCTACAACGCCGCCGAGGCTCCCGTCAAGATGGGTACCTTCTCCCAGTATCCTTACCCCAACGCGCTGCACAACTACGCCGAGATGGCCAAGTACTGCGGCATCGAGGGCAAGGACGACAAGGAGGTCTTCGAGAACTTCATCACGAAGCTCGAGGAACTCAAGGACTTCATCGGCGTCAAGAAGACCATCGCCGACTACGGTGTTGACGAGCAGTACTTCCTCGACACCCTCGACGAGATGACCGAGCAGGCATTCAACGACCAGTGCACCGGCGCAAACCCGCGCTACCCGCTCATGAGCGAGATCAAGGAGCTCTACCTGGACGCCTACTACGGCCGCGAGCCTCAGGACTACGCCGTCTGCTAGTTTTAGCACGGTTTTTAACGGCGGGGGTGCACGGGTGTTTCACACACCCCCGCCGTCGCTTCTATCGCATCGTTGAAAGGATGCAACCATGCTGCTACCCGATTCCAAGACCGAGCTCGTCCGCCGTGGCAACAAGGTCGTTTACGACCTGGGCGACAAGATCGTCAAGGTCTTTAACGAGACCAAGCCTGTCTCCGACGTGTTCAACGAGGCTTTGAATCTTGCCCGCATCAATGAGTGCGGCATCCGCAGCCCCAAGGCTCTCGAGGTTTCCCAGCTCGAGAACGCCAACGGCTGGGCGCTCGTGACCGAGAAGGTTCCGGGCACCACCCTTGCCGAGAAGATGACTGCTGAGCCCCAGCGCTTTGGTGAGTATCTCGAGATGTTCGTCGACCTCCAGATCGAGATCCACGGCTATACCTCCCCGCTGCTCAACCGTCAGCGCGACAAGTTCGCCCGCATGATCGACAGCCTTGATCAGCTCAATGCCACCACGCGCTACAACCTTCAGGAGCGTCTGGACGGCATGACCAGGGAGTTCAAGGTCTGCCACGGCGACTTCAACCCCTCCAACGTCATCGTCGGCGACGACGGCCAGCTCTATGTGTGCGACTGGGCACACGCCACCCAGGGCTCCCCTGCTGCCGACGTTGCCACCACCTACCTGCTCTTCGCCCTCAACAGCAAGGACCAGGCTGAGGCCTACCTGGAGCTCTACTGCGACCGCGCCGACATGCCCATGCAGGTCGTGCGTCAATGGACGAGCATCGTCGCCGCTTCCGAGCTCGCTCGTAAGCGCAACGTGAACGATGAGTTCCTGAAGAACTGGATCGACGTCGTCGATTATCAGTAATATCTGAGCGATTTATTTCGCATCGGAGGCACAAGAAAACCCCGCAGCTCATATGGGCTGTGGGGTTTTCTTTACCCATCGAGTTTATTCCAACAAAATAGACTGCTCCGCATCTCATCCTAAGAGAGATACGGAGCAGCCCCGCAATTACATCTAATAGCAGAAACGTCGATTAACGGCGGGCCGCCTTAACAAGCTCGGCAATCTTGGCGACGACCTCGTCGATCGCCACGTCCTCACGCTCGCCCGTGGCACGGTCCTTGAGCTCCACAGTACCATTCTTGAGGCCACGCTTGCCAAGCACGACCTGATACGGGAAGCCCATGAGGTCGTTATCGGCAAACTTAAAGCCAGGACGCTCGTCACGGTCATCGACGACAACCTCGATACCCTCGGCGCACAGGCCCTCGACGATTTGGTCGCAAACGTTAGCGCACTCCTCCTTCTTGGGATCGAGCGGAATCACCGCGACCTCGTACGGGGCAACGGAGACCGGCCAGACGATGCCGTGTTCGTCGTTGTGCTGCTCCACGACGGCAGCAAGCGAGCGGGACACACCAACGCCGTAGCAACCCATGATAAGCGGCTTCTCCTTGCCGTCCTCGTCCATAAAGGTGGCGCCCATGGCCTCGGAATACTTGGTACCCAGCTGGAAGACCTGCGAGACCTCGATGCCGCGAGCAGCAGAGAGCGGCTTGCCGCAGTGCGGGCAGGGATCGCCGGCAACGACGGTTACCAGGTCGGCCCACTCGTCGACGGTAAAGTCGCGCTCGGGGCAGGCACCGGTAAAGTGATAATCGACCTCGTTGGCACCGCAGGCCCACTGCTTGGACTCGCGCAGGCTCTCGTCGCACACCAGGCGAATGCCCTCGGGCAGGTTAACCGGTCCGATAAAGCCCTTATGCAGACCGTAGGTCTGGAGCTCCTCATCAGTCATCATGCGATAGGCCTTGCCAAAGACATGCTCGGCCTTGCAATCGTTGAGCTCGTGGTCGCCCGGAACAATGGCCACGACGGGCTTGCCCTCGGCGTCGAGGAGTGCCAGAGACTTGCGCGTGCCGTTCTCGGGGAAGCCGAAGAACTTTGCAACGGCCTCGATGGTGCCCATGCCCGGAGTCTCGACCTTGGTAAGCGTACCGTCGCCAGGACCCTCGGTCACAACGACCTTGGTGCTTGCGGCCTCATCGTCGGCAGCGAAGCCGCAATCGTCGCAGTAGACGAGCGAAGCCTCGCCAGCGTCGGCCAAAGCCATGTACTCGACGGAGGTATCGCCACCGATCTCGCCGGAGTCGGCGACAACGGGCAGAGCCTTGATGTAGCAGCGCTCGCAAATGTTGGCATAGGCCTGCTTCATCTTGTCGTACTCCTCCTGCAGGCTCTCCTGCGTAGCAGAGAAGCTGTAGGCGTCCTTCATGATGAACTCGCGACCGCGCATCAGGCCAAAACGGGGACGGAACTCGTCGCGGAACTTATCCTGGATGTGATAAAGGTTCACTGGCAGCTGCTTGTAGGAACGCAACTCATTGCGCACCAGGGCAGTCACGGTCTCCTCGTGCGTGGGTCCGAGCACAAACTCGCGGCCGTGGCGGTCATCAAAGCGCACAAGCTCCTTGCCATAGGCATCGATACGGCCGGACTCACGCCACAGCTCGGCATCGACCATGATGGGCATCATGAGCTCCTGAGCACCGGCAGCATCCATCTCGTCGCGCACGATGTTCTCGATCTTGCGGATCGAGCGCCAAGCGAGCGGCAGATAGGAATACAGGCCGGCGGCCTCCTTGCGGATCATGCCAGCGCGAAGCAGCAGACGGTGGCTCGCTAGCTCGGCATCCGCCGGATCCTCTTTGAGCGTCGGCGCATAGAGCTTAGACATATACATTGCTCGGGTCATTTATTTCTCCTCAATAAGTTTGTCGACCTCGGCCATAAGCGCGTCGACAATTTGATCCTCAGCTACTTTACCAATGATCTGGCCATGCGAAAAGAGCAGGCCCTGACCACGTCCGCAGGCAACACCCAGGTCGGCGTCAGATGCCTCTCCGGGGCCGTTGACCGCACATCCCATCACGGCGATCGAAAGCGGCGCGGAATAGTTCTTAAGCCGCTCGGTGACCTCCTCGGCGATGGGAATCAGGTTAACCTGGCAGCGGGCGCACGTGGGGCACGAGACAATCTCGGGACCACGGCGACGCAGGCCCAGCGACTGTAGAATTCCCCAGGCGACCGGCGGCTCCTCAACCGGATCGGCCGTGAGCGACACACGCATGGTGTCACCGATGCCTTCGGAAAGCAAGATACCCAAGCCTACAGAGCTCTTGATGGTGCCCTGAAGCTTGGTCCCCGCCTCCGTCACGCCCAGGTGGAGCGGAACATGCGGTATCTCGCGCGACAGGGCGCGATAGGTATCAAGTGTCGTCTGTACGCTATGGGCCTTGGCGGATAGCACGATGTTGGTAAACCCACGGTCCTCAAAGTGCCGCACAAAGCGTTCGCTCGACATCACGAGCTTTTCGGGCTGCGTGAGGTCGTCGCGCTCGGCAATATCTTGCTCAAGCGAGCCCGCGTTCACGCCAATGCGAATCGCACAGCCCGAGGCACCCGCAGCATCGATCACCGCGTCAACCTTGGCCCAATCGCCGATATTGCCGGGATTGATGCGCAGCTTGGCGGCACCGGCCTCAACGGCACCAATGGCGAGCTTATGGTTAAAGTGGATATCGGCGACAATCGGCACCGGAGACTCGACACAGATGGTGCGGAAGCCCTCAAGCGCGGCCTCGGAGGGCACGCTCACGCGCACGATATCGCAGCCAGCCTGCGCCAACGCGCACACTTGCGCAAGCGTTGCCTGGGCATCAGCGGTATCGGTGCAGGTCATAGATTGGACCACCACCGGCGCGCCGCCACCGATCTGCACGCCGCCCACATGCACGGGGCGCGTCAGCTCGCGAGGCAAAGGATGGGATAAAGACAATCCAAACACTCCCCTACAGAATAAATCGAAGGATGTCGGAACGAAGCATATAGACAAACAGCAGCGCAAAGAGCGCGATGCCCACATAGCTCACAATCGTCTGGACCTTGAGCGGAAGCTCGCGGCCCGCAATCTTTTGAATGATCTCGATGACTAGCTTGCCGCCATCGAGTGGCGGGATGGGCAGCAGGTTCATAAAGCCAAGCGAGAATGAAATGAGGGCGGCAAACGAAAGGAACGTGGCAGGGCCGGCAGCAGCAGCCTGTGAGGACATAACGCTAATACCCACGATCGAAGAGGACTGATCGAGAATCTCCATCGTATGCTGCGGCTGGAGCAGGCGCATCACGCCCTCCGCTGTCTGCACAACATAGGAGAACGACAGGCGAGCCGACGTGATGGGGTCTAAACGGACCACCTGCGTAGATGCATACACACCTAGGCGATCGTCCTCTTTGAGCGCAACCGTGGTCGAATGCTGCTTGCCGTCACGCTCGTACTCAATGGCGATATCGTCCTTACCGGCAGCCTTGCCGATGGCATCGTAAACGTCCATCCAGGTAGAGCACGATACTCCGTCGACCGAAAGAATCGCGTCGCCGCCCTCGATTCCCGCCGAGGCGGCAATCGAGCCTTCGTCAACCTGGCCAATCACATTGGTATCCACCGGCACGGTGACACCTGCGATGGAATAGATGCTCATAAGGAGCAAAAAACCCGTCAGGATATTGACGATAATGCCCGCAAGCAGCATAAAGGCACGCTTGACAAAGCCCTGGCCCAAATAGGTGTGCGAGCGCTCTTGCGCAAGGAACTCGGCCTCGCCGCACGGCAGCTCCCACACATCGCCCTCGGCAGTCGCATGTTCGCGATCGAAACGGCGACCATCAAAGGTGGTATAGCCTGCCGTGTCTCGTGGCAACGTCTGATATTTGGTGGGATAGTAGCTCGGCGAGGGCTTCTCCCCTTCCTCATACCAGGGCGCGATGGAGCCCCAGCCCAGCAAAAGGGCGCATGCCTCGAGCACATCCTCCTCGGAAAGTTCGAGCTCGACAGCAAGGTCGGCCACGGTCACGCGACCATGACGATAGATAGCCGCGAGCACGCGATCGGCGCACGAAACATCGGTCGGATCCATACCGCAGATGGCAGCGTAGCCACCCAGCAGCAGCGGGGTCACGCCAAACTTGGTTCCAATGCGACGCGACGTGTAATGGATGTCAAAGCGGCACGGCAGACCCAAAAAGAACTCGGTCACACGGACGCCGCAGGCACGCGCCGCCAAAAAGTGGCCGCCCTCGTGCAAAAACACGAGGACGGAAAGCATCAGCAGGCCCCAAAAGACCGATGAGAGAACGCTCAGAACAGTATCCATAAAACGAAAAGCAATCCTTATGGGTTAGGAACGGGTTGCGGCGAGCACCTGCGCAGCCTTTTCACGCGCCCACGCATCGATGTCGCGAAGCTGCTCAAACGAATCGACCGCCTGCATATCGTGGGCGTCCATGCAGGATTCCACAATGCGATCGATATCGGTAAAGCTGCAGCCATCGTGCAGGAAGGCATCGACGGCAACCTCGTTGGCGGCATTGAGCACGCACGGCATGGTGCCACCCGTCTTGCCGGCACGCTCGGCCAGCGCCAGACAGCGGAAGGTATCCATGTCGGCAGCATCAAACGTGAGCTGCCCCAGCTCGCGGAAATCGATACGAGGCGCCGGGGTATCCCAACGCTCGGGATACGAGAACGCGAACTGGATGGGAATACGCATGTCGGATGCACCGAGATGCGCCATCACGGAGCCGTCGGCGAACTCGACCATAGAGTGAATCTTGGACTGACGCTGCACGACCACGTTAATGAAATCGAGGTCGCAGTTAAACAGATGCATGGCCTCAATGCGCTCCAGGCCCTTGTTCATGAGGGTGGCGGAGTCAATGGTGATCTTGGCACCCATGGCCCACGTGGGATGCGCGAGGGCATCGGCACGCGTCACGCGATCGAGCTCGTCGCGCGTGCGGCCAAAGAACGGACCGCCCGAGCAGGTGAGCCAAATGCAGTGGGCCTCGCGCGGGTTCTCCCCCAGATAGCACTGGTAGATGGCGGAATGCTCAGAGTCGACCGGAATAAGCTGGCCCGGTTGTGCCAACGGCATAAGCAAGTCGCCACCGACGACGAGGGACTCCTTGTTGGCAAGGGCAAGGCGCTTATTCGAGGTCAAGGCCGCATGGCTCGCCTCGAGACCGGCGGCGCCCACAATAGCGACGAGCACGCAGTCGACATCGTCGCGACGCGCGAGCTCGCAAACCGCCTGCGCGCCAACGCCGAGCTTCGTTCCCTCGGGCAACTCCTGCAGCACGGCGTCATCGCCATGATCGACATCGGCCACGGCAACCGCCGGAACCGAGAACTCGCGGGCAGCGGCAACGAGCTCGGAGGTACTGGAGTTAACGGACAGCGCCGTCACCTGCAGGCGATCGGCATGCTGGCGGCACACATCGAGCGCCTGGGTGCCGATAGAGCCCGTACAACCCAGGATGGCAACGCGAAGGCGTCCATCGGGGCCATACGTCGTCTGGAAGGACATTACAGCACGCCTCCGATCATCAGCAACAGCTGCGCGGTGATGCAGCCGAAGATAAGCGAATCGCTACGATCGAGCATTCCGCCGTGGCCCGGGATAAGGTTGCCGGAATCCTTGACGCCCACACCGCGCTTGATGCGCGACTCGATAAGGTCGCCGATAACGCCCAGAATGGACACAACCACGCCGCACAGCAGCGCATAGGGCAGGCTGAGCTTGTAGAAGTGCGTCGCCCACAGGATGAGCCAAATCAAAACCGAGCCCAGGATGCCGCCGACAAACCCCTCCCAGCTCTTTTTGGGAGAAATCTTGGGAACCATCTTGTGCTTGCCGATACGGCTGCCCACGATGTAGGCAAACGAATCGGAGACCCAAAGGGACGCGCAAACGCCCACTGAAAGCAGGGCACCGGCAAAACCGGGCACGGCATCGCGCAGCAGCACGATAGCCGACAGCATAAAGCCAGTGTAGATGGGACCCATGAGCGTCACTGCCACATCAGAGATGCGGGTACGCGGCGACCAGACATACCAAATGCCCACAGCGAGCATCAGGGCAAAAAGCAGGTCATTCAGCAACATCGAATCGCCCAACGTCGACAGCGGAAAGAGTACGGCGGCAGCGATACCCATGCGCTCGTTAGCCATCTTGCCATCGAGCCTTGTCATACGGAAAAACTCATAGCAGCACAGACCGCTCATGACAGAAACAAAGATGGCCGTGGGCACGATACCCAAAACCAGGCACAGGATAAAGACAACGGCGTAGACGATACCGGCGGCGGCACGGGTAATAAAGCCCGCCAGCCACGAACCGGTGCCGCTCTTCGCTGCAGGCGCTCCCGCAGTGGCAGCTTTGCGCGCAGGCGTCTTGGGAGCAGATGCCTTGGGACGATCGGACACGATTAAGCCTCCTCGGTCTTGCTCAGTCCACCAAACCTACGGTCACGGCCCTGATAGGCCAAAATGGCGTCGACAAGGCCCCAACGATCAAAGTCGGGCCAATAGGTATCGGTGACGTAGAATTCGGAATAAGCCACCTGCCACAGCAGATAGTTCGAAAGGCGCAGCTCACCAGAGGTGCGAATCACAAGTTCGGGATCGGGAAGACCGGCGGTATAGAGGTGGGAAGCCACCATGTCGTCATCAATTGCGGCAGGATCGATCTTACCGGCGGCAGCGTCGGATGCGATCTGACGGACAGCGCGGGTAATCTCGGCACGCGCGCCGTAGTTGACGGCAAGCGCCAGCGTCATACCGGTGTGATCGGCGCACTCGGCAAGACCGCGCTCAAAGACATCGCGAGTCTTCTTGGGCAGCGCGGAAATGTCACCCAAAAAGACTACGCGCACATTTTCGCGCTTCAGAAGCGGCAGCTCGTCGATAAACGTCTTGGCAAACAGGTGCATCAGAACGTTGACTTCGTGCTGCGGTCGATTCCAGTTTTCGGTCGAAAATGCATAGGCCGAAAGCACGTCGACGCCCAGGCGCACGCAGGCGGTAATGATCTCGCGCAGCGAGACGATACCCGCCTTGTGGCCCTCGGTGCGTGCAAGACCGCGCGACGTGGCCCAACGACCGTTGCCGTCCATGATGCACGAGATATGGTGCGGAATGTTATTGAGGTCAAGGTCGGAAAAACCGACGCCCGCAGGGGCGTCGGCAAAGTACTCGACCAGTTTATGCTCGTCGTATTGCACCTTAGATCTCCATGACCTCGGCTTCTTTTTCCTTCAGAAGCTCCTCGACCTTGGCGACATACTCATCGGTGTGCTTCTGGACCTTGGCCTGCTCGCGACGGACATCGTCCTCGGTGAGCTCCTCATCGCGCTCGAGCTTGTTGTTGAAGTCGCGACGGATGTTACGGATAGACACCTTGGCCTGCTCGGCGTACTCGCGGCACTCCTTGACGAGCTCGCGACGGCGCTCCTCAGTGGGAGCCGGGAACGGAAGACGAACGACGGTGCCATCGGAGTTGGGGGTAATACCCAGATCGGAAGCGCCGATGGCCTTGACGATAGCATTGATGAGCGCCTTATCCCACGGCTCGATGAGCAGCATGTGAGCCTCGGGGGTCTTGACGGCGGCAACCTGCGTGACCGGCGTGGGGACACCGTAATAATCGACGGTGATGTCGGACAGAATGTTGGCGTTGGCACGACCGGTACGGACCTTGGAGAAGTTATGCTTGAGGGACTCGAGCGACTTGTCCATATGGGCGGTGATGTTCTCTGCCATGCTTAATCCTCCTGATAGACGAGCGTGCCGACGGGCTCACCCGCGAGCGCGCGCTTGACGGTGTCCTCGCCATCGATGTTGAGGACCAAAATAGGCATACGGTTATCCTGGCACAGGGCCGTAGCTGTGGAATCCATAACCTGCAGACCGCGAACGAGAACCTCGTGATAGGTAATCTTGTCAAAACGGACGGCATCGGCGCACTTGACGGGATCCTTGTCGTAGATGCCGTCAACCTTGGTGGCTTTAATCAGAATCTCGGCGCCGATCTCGCACGCACGAAGAGCGGCGGCGGTGTCGGTCGTAAAGTACGGATTGCCCGAACCGGCGGCAAAAATAACGACGTTGCCCTTGGAAAGGTGGTTGATGGCGCGACGGCGAATATAGGGCTCGCAGATCTCGTTCATCTGGATAGCGCTCATCACACGGCAGGGAACATCGTTATGCTCGAAAGCATCCTGCAGGGCGAGCGCGTTCATAACGGTCGCGAGCATGCCCATGTAGTCGGCCTGAGCACGCTCCATGCCACCGGCAGCGCCTGCCATGCCGCGGAAAATATTGCCGCCGCCGACAACGACGCCGACCTCATGGCCAACGGCGAGCAGCTCCTTGACCTGCTTGGCAAGATGATCGGTAACCTTGGGGTCGATGCCATATTGGCCGTCGCCCATCAGCGCTTCGCCGGAAAGCTTAAGAAGCACTCGTTTATATCGGATGTCGGACAAAGCGATCCTCCTTTAATTAGACTCTCAATATGATATCAAAGGCTCTGATAAGAGCCATGAAAAAGCAGGCTGTGAGTAAAACCCACAGCCTGCTCATTACCAGCTACAAGAGCTTATTTACTCGCCACGGACCAGACGGTCAAAGGCAACGACGGTAATGGTGTCGCCGAGCTCCTTGGAGACCTGCTCAGCGTACTTCTTGATGGTGAGGGAGCTGTCCTTGATGAACTCCTGCTCGGTGAGCACGGACTGCTTGTAGAACTTCTCCAGACGGCCAACAGCCATCTTCTCCTGGATAGCCTCGGGCTTGCCGGACTCGGCAGCCTGGGCCATGTAGATCTGCTTCTCGTGCTCGACGGTCTCGGCCGGAACCTGATCGCGGGTAGCGCAGATCGGGGCGACGGCGGCAACCTGAAGGGCAACGTCGTGAGCGAAGGTCTTGAAGGACTCAGCCTGAGCGGTCTCGGCCTTCTCGAAGGCGAACTCGACGAGGACGCCGATCTTACCACCCATGTGGATGTAAGAAGCGAGCGCGCCGTTCTCGGCCTTGCGGGCAGCGAAGCGGGAGATCTTCATGTTCTCGCCCATGATGTGAATCATCTCGGTGAGCTCGGAGGAAACGGTCTCCTCGCCCATCGGCTTCTCGAGCAGAGCGTCGACGTCAGCAGGCTCGGTGGTAGCGACAACCTCAGCGACCTTGGAAGCAAAGCCGGTGAACTTGGCGTTGGAGCCAACGAAGTCGGTCTCGCAGGAGAGCTCGAGCAGAGCACCGGTCTTGCCATCCTCGGAGACGAACGCGGCGACAGCGCCCTCGTTGGTCTCACGGCCAGCCTTCTTGGCAGCCTTGGCAAGACCGTTCTTACGCAGAACGTCGACAGCGGCGTCCATGTCGCCGTCAGCCTCGACGAGAGCCTTCTTGCACTCCATCATCGGGGAGTCGGTCATCTCGCGGAGCTGCTTGACCATAGCGGCGGTAATCTGGGCCATTGTGGTTCCTTTCAAAGAGATGAAAAAGAATTAACTAAGACTGATTTACTCGGCCTTGGGCTCAGCGGCCATCTCGGCCTCGGAGACCTGCTCCTTGCCGGAGCCAGCGAGGCAGGCGTCAGCCATGAGCTCGCACATAAGGGTGACAGCAGAGATAGCGTCATCGTTGCAGGGGATGCCGTACTCGACCTCGTCGGGATCGGAGTTGGTGTCGATCAGAGCGACGACGGGGATGTTCAGGCGCTGAGCCTCCTTGATGGCGTTCTCCTCGCGCTTAGTGTCGATGACGAAGAGAGCCTGGGGCAGACCCTTCATGTCACGGGCACCACCGAGGTTGGTCTGGAGCTTGGTGAGCTCCTTGCCGAGCACAGCCTGCTCCTTCTTGGGGAGCACTGCCATGCGGCCGTCCTCGACCATGGCCTCGAGCTCCTCCATGCGGTTGATGCGGGAGCGGATGGTGACGAAGTTGGTCAGCATACCGCCGAGCCAACGCTGGTTGATGTAGGGCATATTAGCGCGCTCAGCAGCGTTCTT
This sequence comes from Collinsella sp. AF37-9, assembly GCF_003475115.1. NCBI lineage: Bacteria > Bacillati > Actinomycetota > Coriobacteriia > Coriobacteriales > Coriobacteriaceae > Collinsella > Collinsella sp. AF37-9. The sequence continues at coordinate 46,437 of NZ_QROQ01000006.1, forward strand.
GACGGCCTCCTGAGCCTGCTTCTTTGTGCCGACGAACAGCACGTTGCCACCCTTGGCGACGTTCTTGACGAAGGTGTAGGCCTGGTCGGCGTCGAGGATGGTCTGCTTGAGGTCGAGGATGTAGATGCCGTTGCGCTCACCGAAGATGAACGGCTTCATCTTGGGGTTCCAGCGACGGGTCTGGTGACCGAAGTGGCAGCCGGCCTCGAGCAGGGTGCGGATATTAATCTTGGTAGCCATGTTAAACCTCCTGTGGTTTGCCTCCGCGCGGGGTCATCCTCCAAAACCAACCCGGACATGTGCTACCAAAGCCCGGGCACCACGGTATGAAGTAGCCGCGCGTGCGTGATAAAAACCTGTTGCCGTGAAGCAACCCGATGAATGATAGCAGGAATGCATCTTCCTGCCAACCCGCAATCAAAACCACACACCTGAGTGCGGCGCAGGACGTCCCAGCCACTATTCGCCGCGGGGATGGGCTTGAGCCACGGCCCGCTTAAGCCGATCGGGCGTGAGATGCGTGTAGATCTGCGTCGTGGACAGGCTCGCATGACCCAGCAGCTCTTGAACCGAGCGCAGGTCCGCACCGCCCTCGAGCAAATCGGTCGCAAAGGTATGGCGCATCGCATGCGGGGCGATGTCGGCCGGAATGCCGGCGAGCGTCGCCAGCGTATGGAACCGCCGCCTGAGCATGGCGGCGCTCATGCGATTGCCGCGCGCCGATATAAGCAGCGGAAGCGGCCCGGTAGCGGGGTCACGGCGCTTTGCCCGAGCGAGCAACTCCGGCCTCCCCTCCTCAATATAGAGACGCGTCGCCTCGAGCGCACGACGATACAGAGGGACGATACGTTCCTTGCTCCCCTTGCCCCACAGGCGCAGCGTGCGTTCGGACCACGCGATGGACTCCACATTGAGTGCTGCGAGCTCAGAGATACGAGCACCCGAGGCATAGAGCAGCTCGAGCATCGCCGCATCGCGCAGTCCCGCGGGAGTTGAGGTATCGGGGGCTTTGAGGAGCGCCTCCACCTGTTGGTTCGTCAGCACACCGGGCAGATCGCGCGGGAGCTTGGGCGAGGAAATTGCCGAGACTGCATCGCCCTCCACGACCCCCTCGGCAGCCATCCATCGATAGAGCGATCGGATAGCCGACAGATGCGCCGCAAGCGTTCGGGGAGTAACCTGCTCACGCGAAAGCTCGGCAAGATAGCGACGAATGGTGCGCACGTCGGCAGCGAAAGCATCGATATCCTCGCGCTCGCACCAGGCAGCAAAGCGCTCCAGCCTCGAGCCATAGGCCGTCACCGTATTGGGAGAAAGCCCCTCGACACGTGAGATATAGGCGATAAACGAGTCGACGGTGTCGTACAGGTCAAAGGCTATGACCGGTCGCCTCCAAACAAATCGGGGCGAGTGGCCAGATAGGCATCAAGGGCCTCGAGCGCACGGTCCGCATAGGCCTGGTAGCGGTCGCGCTTGCTGCGGCGCTTACCATCCTCGAGTGGCGGCACCAGGCCAAAGTTGACATGCATAGGCTGATAGCCCACGGTGGCAGGATCGGTCGCATAGCCCACGAGCGCACCCAGGGCGCCCACACGCGGCAGCTCGACGCCCGCGGCCCCGATAGCCTCGGCATAGGTGTTGAGCGCCGCGAGCAGACCCGTCGCCACGGCTTCCATGTACCCCTCGGTGCCGGTGATCTGACCGGCCAGGCGCACGCCGGTGCCGGGCACGGCAAAGGTGCCATCGAGCACGTGCGGGGCGTCGACAAAGGTATTACGGTGCATGACACCGTAGCGGAAGAACTCAGCGTTCTCCAGGCCCGGCACCATATGGAAGACGCGCTTCTGCTCGCCAAAGGTCAAGTTGGTCTGGAAGCCCACCAGGTTATAGGCGGTCTTCTCCTTATTCTCGGCACGCAGCTGAATCGCCGCCCAGGGACGACGACCGGTTCGCGGATCGGTGAGGCCGACAGGCTTCATGGCGCCAAAGCGAATGGCGTCCTTGCCGGTGCGCGCAACTTCCTCGGCAGGCTGGCAGGCCTGGAACAGATCGCCGCCCTCAAAGTCCTTGAGCACCACGCGGTCGGCCGTGGTAAGCGCCTCGATAAAGGCCTCGTACTCCTCCTTATTGAGCGGAGCGTTGAGATAGTCGCCGCTCCCCTGCTCCTCGTAGCGCGACTGCGAGAACAGCACGTCCATATCGAGCGTGGAGGCATCGACGATCGGCGCCGCGGCATCGAAGAACGCAAGGGCGTCGCCACCGACGAGCTTCATGACCTCTTCGCTCAGCGCCGGCGAGCACAAGGGGCCGGCGGCAATGACCACGTGACCTTCGGGAATCTGCGTGACCTCGCCGTGAATGATCTCGATATTGGGACGGGCGGCAACCTCGGCCTCGACAAACTCGGAAAACTTGACGCGGTCGACCGCCAAGGCGCCACCGGCGGGAACAGCCGCGCGATGGGCGCAATCGAGCAGGACTGAACCCATGCGCTCAAGCTCGGCCTTCAGCAATCCAGCCGCGGAATCCGGACGGGTCGACTTAAACGAATTGGAACAGACGAGCTCTGCCAGGTGATCGGTATGGTGGGCCGGGGAGCTAACCTGGGGGCGCATCTCGCACAGCCTTACGGCGAACCCGCGATCTGCCAGCTGAATCGCGCACTCCGAACCCGCCAGACCGCCACCGATAACCGTCACCTGATCAAACAGCATCTGCAAACACCTTTCTAATTGACATGTTTTCCATTGTGACCGAAGGGTGTCTGAGCGTGAAGGGCAAACTTGGAGGGCGCATACCTTCCATCCATCATGCGCTCGATAAGACCCTCGAGCTCAAGCGAACCCAGGAGTTTGAGTACGCCGACGGCATCGAGCGAGACGAGCGCCGCGATGTCGTCGACCTTGAGCGGAGAGGCGATGAGCGCATGCATCACGGTCTGCTGTGTTTGATCCAGGTCGGCAATGCCGGGAGCATCGGGGCGCGAGTAGCGCAGGGTGCCGTAGATGCGTGAAATAGCCATCTCGATAGATTCCTCGTCGATGATGCAGCAGGCACCGTTCGCAATGAGGTAATTCGTGCCACGCGACTCGGGCGATAGGATCGACCCTGGCACGGCAAGAAGATCTCGCCCCAAATCCATAGCAGCCTCGGCTGTAGAAAACGTCCCGGAAGGCATACCCGCCTCGGATACAAAGAGGGCTTGCGACAGGGCCGCGATTACGCGATTGCGGCGCGGAAAGGCAAACTTGCGCGGACCCATGCCCCACGGAGAGATCGACACGACCGCGCCACCCGTATCGAGCGTGCGCGTAATAAGCCCCGCGCTCGAACGCGGGTAGACCACGTCGGCGCCCGTCCCCAGCACCACGACGTGTTTGCCGCCGGCGTTGACCGCAGCCCAACCCGAGGCCTGGTCACAACCGACCGCGCCGCCCGAAACAACCGTCACTCCCGCCTCGACCGCCACCTTTGCCGCAAGCTCTGCCACGGCAAGACCATACGGCGAGGCCTTGCGCGCGCCGATGATGGAGAGCGCAGGCGTCGAAAGCACCTCGGGGTTGCCGCGCACATAGAGCGTCTGGGGAACATCAGAAAGCTCCAAAACAGTCTCGGGATACAACGCGTCACCCGGATGCAGCTCGAAGGTCCCCTCGGCCATCACTGGTCCCTCCTTCCCTGGTACATCGCCGCCTCGAGCACGTGGTCCTGCGTCACCTGCTCGCTCTCGGCGACGTCGGCGATGGTACGCGCGATACGCACCAGGCGCACGATGCCGCGGCCCGTGAGATGCGTGCGCTTCGACAGGCCGAGCACACACTTCTCCGCCGCAGCATCGAGCTCAAAGGTCGAAACGACGCCGTCAATGGACCGCGTCTCGTCATCCTCGGCCTCGGCATCCACATCGTCCATACGGGACTCGCGCCAGGCGCGAAAGGCGCGACCGCGCACAACGTAGTCACGCAACTCGGCCGACGACATACCCTCCGCACCCTCGATAATCACTTGGGGGTCGGGACGGATCACATCGATCATCACGTCGATACGGTCGGCCAAAGGACCGCGCAGCTTTGCCCGATAGCGCTCCACCATCGATGCCGAGCAGCGGCATGGCACCTCGCGATCGCCCAAAAAGCCACAGGGGCAGGGATTGCTCGCGGCCAGCAACTGAAAGCGCGACGGGAAGGTAAAGGCCCCGTCGACACGCACGATCCTCACATAGCCGCGTTCGATAGGCTGACGCAGCGTCTGCAGCACACCCGTGGGAAACTCGGCAAGCTCGTCCAAAAAGAGCACGCCGCCATGAGCAAGGCTGATCTCACCCGGGTGCACCGGGCGCCCGCCGCCGATAAGGCCCGCCGTTGAAATACTGTGATGGGGACTGCGGAAGGGCCGGTGCCCCGCCAACAAGCCATCAATGTTCTCACCCAAAACCGAATGGATGCACAGCGCCTCCTGCTGATCCTCAACGGAAAGCTCGGGCAGGATGCCGGTCATACGGCGCGCAAGCATCGTCTTGCCCGATCCCGGGGACCCAATCATGAGCAGGCCGAGTTCTCCTGACGCCGCAAGTGCCATGCCACGTTTGGCAACCTCCTGCCCCAGCACGTCGGCATAGTCGAGCTCGGGCTCAAAGGTCGCCTCGACGACCTCGGAATCCAGATAGTGCCGAGCCGCCTCGCCCATGCCATGGGCAAGCTGAGACAAATGATCGATAAAGCCGCAATCCACGCCCGCGAGTGGCACATGCTGGTCGGACCTGCCGGCGATGAAAGACAGCCCCATGTCGCGAGCCAATAGCTGAAACGCCACCTCGCCCTTGACAGGAAGGACCGTACCGTCCAAGCCAAGCTCACCAGCGATAAGACAACGATCGAGGTTGTCGCGGGGAATCTGACCATCGGCCGCTAGAACCGCGATGGCGATGGGCAGATCAAAGCCGCTACCGGTCTTGCGAATATCGCCGGGCGCCAGATTGACCGTAATGCCCGAGCGTGGGATCTCGAACCCGGCGGAGCGCATCGCGCAGCGAATACGACCGCGTGACTCCATCACCTCCATACTCGGAATGCCGAGCATCTGAATGCCCGGAACGCCGCCGGCAAGCGAGACCTCGACCGTGACGGGAATCGCCTCGACGCCGCGGATACAGGCCGCGTGTACGGCAAACGTCTCGAACGCCATCACGACACCTGCCAATCGAACGCGTTGTACTGATGCTCGATCTCAGCGATATGCCCGCCGCGAATGGTGACACCCACGGCATCGAAGCGAATCGCCTTGAGCGGATAATGTTCCATGAGATAGCAACTTGCGATGCGGCGGTAGCGGCGTTGCTTTTGGGCGTCCACGGCCTCCTCGGGAAAGACCCGCGTGCTGCAATCCAGTGCGACGCGTCTGGTCTTGACCTCGGCCATCACCACGACATCGTCGAGCTCATCGAGCAGCACCAGATCGGCCTCGCCCTCGGTGCAACGATAACCCTGCTCCAGCAAGGTGTAGCCGCGCTCGTTAAAGTAGTCGATGGTGATCAGCTCGCCCAGCATGCCCAGCTCGCGGGGACTGAGCCCCTTGATAAACTCGGGCGTCATCGCCCCGCAGTCGAGCTCGCCGTTTTCCCAACGCTCCTTGAGCTGCTGCGTCTTGCTCTTTTTGCTTGCGGCACTCATGGGGTCTCCTTTCCCGCACGCTGCATTGCCCCGATGATGAGGGCACCTTTCATGCGGGTAAGTACCGGAAGCAAACCAAAAGCTGACCAAATGCCGTCAAAAAACGGGCCGTACGCAGCAATGGTGTTGCATACGGCCCGCTACCAGCAGGTTTATAAAACCCCTGAGGTCCCTGTCTCCACAATTGACCTAGAAAAGGCGCTCAGTCTGCAGAAAGTTTCCGCAAAAGCTCACGCGGTGCAGTGGACAAAGTCCATGTTTGCGAATGGCCTCGATATGCTCGGGGCTTGCATAGCCCTTCGACTCGGCCAGATGGTACTCGGGATACTCGGCGTCGTACTCGACCATCATCTCGTCACGCGTGACCTTGGCCATGATGGACGCCGCGGCGATACAGGCGATTTTGGCATCACCCTTCACCACATCGCGCTCGTTAGGAACGGCGCCCAAGGGGTTGCCATCCATGAGGACGCAGTCGGGTTCAAGTCCCGTATCGGCCACGGCGCCCGCAACGGCAGTACGGATAGCACGGGCCATGCCCATCTCATCGATATCCGCAGGAGCGATATGGCAAAAGCCGATGGCAGTCGCCACCTCGGCTATCTTCACCGAGAGCAGCTCGCGGCGCGCGGGCGTGAGTTTTTTGGAATCGTTGATGCCCCAGATGCGCGGCTCCATCGGAAGACACACGGCACACACGGTCAAGGGACCCGCTACCGAGCCACGGCCCACCTCGTCGACGCCCACGACCACCCCATCACCGCCGAGCTCATGCATAAGCTGATACATGCCGTTGACGCGCTCGCGCTCGGCAAGCTCTTTGGCATGGCGTTTGAGGGCACGCTCGCAAGCCTTGATCACCTGCTGGCGCGGATCCTCGCGATAATGCTCCACGAGGGCAGGAATCTCCTCAAACGTAGCGCTCGCCAACTCACCGGCAACCTGCGATGCCGAAACCGAGCTCGTCATGTTGGCCATACCAGGCCCTCCTTGCATGCAAATCAGATAAAAAGAAGGGCCACCCGAAGGTGACCCTTGTGTCCAAACGAGTGGACAGACGCTGCGATCTTCTTAGCGCTTCTCGGGGATGCGAGCAGCCTTGCCCACCTTGTCGCGGAGGTAGTACAGCTTGGCGCGACGGACGCGACCATGACGAACGACCTCGAGCTTGGCGATCTTGGGGCTGTGAAGCGGGAAGGTACGCTCAACACCGACACCGAAGGACATCTTGCGGACGGTGAAGGTCTCGCGGGCACCGGCGCCGGCCATGCGGATGACGTCGCCCTGGAAGACCTGAATGCGCTCGCGGTCGCCTTCCTTAATGCGGTAGTGAACCTTGACGTTGTCGGCGACGCGAACCTGAGGAATGTCCTCGCGGATCTGCTGACGCTCGATTGCGCGGATGTAATCCATGTGCAATTCCTTACTCTTCTAGAGGTGCCGTACCACCTTGGCCGGCACGTAGTTGAACAAACGTATTCCAGTATACACGCGCGGGTTTTTGCTGCAAGAACAATTTTTTACGCAGACAAAAAGACAAAACCCGCACATGATAACCGCCCGTCTCACGAATGAGACGGGCGGCATGAAGGGGGACTACGCTAGGCGTCTAAACGCTAAACGCTAGGCGGAACGCTTGGCCTCGAGCTTGGCCTGAGCGGCAGCCAGGCGCGCGAGGGGCACACGATAGGGCGAGCAGGAAACGTAGTCCACGTCGGCCACGTTAAACAGGCCCTTGATGGACTTGGGGTCGCCGCCGTGCTCGCCGCACACGCCAAAGTGCATGTCGGGATTGGTGGCGCGGCCCTTCTCGACGGCCAAGCGCACGAGCTCCAGCACTGCCGCGTCGATGGTCTCGAAGGGGTTGTCTTTCAGAATCTTTTTATGCATGTACAGCGGGATGAACTTGGCCTCGGCGTCATCGCGCGAGAAGCCAAAGGTCGTCTGGGTGAGGTCGTTGGTGCCAAAGCAGAAGAAGTCGGCATGATGGGCGATCTCGTCAGCGACCATGCAGGCACGCGGCAGCTCGAGCATCGTGCCCACGGGAATGTTGAGTTCGACGCCCTCCTCGGCGGAAACCTCGGCGATCACGCGCTCGATGACCTCGCGGGTCTGGACATGCTCGGCCGTGATGGAGACGAGCGGAACCATGATCTCGGGGCGCGGGTCGACACCCTCCTTGATAAGGCGGGCAGCGGCCGTGGCGACGGCGCGAACCTGCATGAGCGGCAGATCGCCAAAGACGACGGACAGGCGCACGCCGCGCAAGCCCAGCATGGGGTTGGACTCGACCATGCCGTCAATGCGACGCAGGCGGGCGCGCAGGGCAGCGAGCTCCTCCTCGGGAGCGCCGGCGGCCTCCTTCTTGGTGATGGCGACCTCGAGCTCGCGAGGATTATCCAGGAACTCATGAAGCGGCGGATCGAGCAGGCGGACGACCACATCGCGACCGGACATGGTCTTGAACATCGCCAGGAAGTCCTCGGTCTGAACCTTGAGCAGGTCGGCCAGGGCCTGCTGCTTCACGGCCTCATCGTCAGACAGGATAAAGCTCTGGATGATGTTCTTGCGATCGCCCAGGAACATGTGCTCGGTGCGGCACAGACCGATGGCCTCGGCGCCAAACTCGAGCGCGAGTGCAGCATCCTCGGGGTTGTCGGCGTTAACGCGCACGTGGTTGGCGTGGCCGCAGGTCTCGTCCAAACGGATCTCATCAGCCCAAGACAGGATGGTGTCCAGGTCGCCGGTGAGCTCTGCAGAGACCAGGTCGACCGCGCCGTCGACGACGATACCCTGGGTGCCGTCGATGGAGATGACATCGCCCTCGCGCAGCACGCGGTCGCTGCCCTCGATGCGCACGACCTTCTCTGCCGCGTCAATGTGGAAGCGCTCAACGCCGCAAACGCAGGGCGTACCCATGCCGCGGGCGATAACGGCGGCATGGCTCGTCTTGCCACCGTGGCTGGTCAGGATGCCCTCGGCGGCGACCATGCCCTTCAGGTCGTCGGGGTTGGTCTCCCAGCGGACCAGAATGACCTTGTGGCCCTCGTTGGCGCGCGCGACGGCGTCATCACTCGAGAACACGACCTCGCCCACGGCGGCACCAGGGCTGGCGTTAAGGCCGCTGGCCAGGGCCTCGTACTTCTTGGAGGCGTCGAACTGCGGGTGCAGGAGCTGGTCGAGCTGCGCGGGATCGATGCGGCTCACAGCCTCCTCGCGGGTGATGAGGCTCTCCTCGACCATTTCGATAGCAATGCGCAGGGCGGCAGTGGCGGTGCGCTTGCCCACGCGGGTCTGGAGCATCCAGAGCTTGCCCTGCTCGATGGTAAACTCGATATCGCACATATCGCGGTAATGATCCTCGAGCGTCAGGAACACGCGCTCGAGCTCCTCGCCTGCGGACTCGAGGCCCGAGGTGGTCTTGAGGTCGTCGATGGGCTCGGTGTTTCGGATGCCGGCGACGACGTCCTCGCCCTGGGCATTCACCAAAAAGTCGCCATAGAACTCCTTGGTTCCGTCGGCCGGGTTGCGCGTAAAGGCGACGCCGGTCGCCGAGGTCTCGCCCTTGTTGCCAAAGGCCATGGCCTGGACGTTGACGGCGGTGCCGAGCTCGTCGGAAATGCCGTGCTGCTTGCGGTAGATGCAGGCGCGCTCGTTCATCCAGCTGCCAAAGACGGCCTGGATGGCAAGGCGCAGCTGAAGCTCCGGGTCGTGCGGGAAGACGGGCTTGCCGTCAGCGATCTCGAGCTCGGGATACAGGGCAGCCTCGACGTTCTCGGAGAAGATGCCCTTGAAGGTCTCGACGAGTTCCTGCAGGTCCTCGGCCGAAAGCTCGGAATCGACGCGAACGCCGGCGACCAGGCGGGCCTGGGTCAGGGCATTCTCGAACAAGTCGGCATCGACACCCATGACGACGTTGGAGAACATCTGGATAAAGCGGCGGTAGCTATCCCAGGCAAAGCGCGGGTTTTGCGTCTGGGCGATAAGGCCCTGGACGGAATCGTCGTTGAGGCCCAGGTTGAGAACCGTGTCCATCATGCCGGGCATGGAGAACGGAGCGCCCGAGCGGACCGACACGAGCAGCGGATCGGAGGCATCGCCGAGCTTCTTGCCGCAGCGGGCCTCGAGGTCGACCTCGGCGGCAACGATCTCGTCGAGCGCGCCCTCCGGCCACACGTTGCCGGCGCCGGAGTACTCAACGCAAGTCTGGCAGGTAATGGTAAAGCCACCGGGAACCGGCAGGCCGATACGGCTCATCTCGGCAAGGTTAGCGCCCTTGCCACCAAGCACGAAGTTCATGGACTTGTCGCCCTCGGTGACACAGGTGCCCTGGGCGTCGGTTCCAAAACGGTAAACCCTCTTGCAATCGCTCACGATACTTCCCCTTCCATGCGCTTACGCGCACGACCGTGGTAACGAATCGACCCGCCGGATGCAGGCCGTGAGGGAACTATACGGCGGGTTTTGGGCAGGCTTGAGCAGAGGGTGCGCGGTTTGGTAAACGTGCTAAAACAGGCGGTAAACGGTAGGTAAAGTTGGTTACCTTATGAAGATACCACTACAAGAAGAATGCAGGTCAGATGCGATGTTTTTGCTAAATCGCTTTATCAATTCAGGCTATTTAGCCACTCCGATGATTTTTCTGGGACGGGGATTAAAAAATCATTGAGTACCTAATGATTTTTTAATCCCCGTCCCAGAAAAATCATCACAGAAAGGACTACTGCTGTTGAGCGCGACGGGCGGCACGGCGGGCCCTGGCTTCTCGGATCTCTTCGAGGTGGGCAATGATCTCGGAGGCGCTCTCCTCAATCGCCTTGCCGTCGGTACGCACTACAAAGCAGCCCAGGCGTTTCATGAGCGCGCGGGCTTCCGCAAGCTCACTACGCACGCTCTCGGGCTCGGCATAGGAGCCGGCAACGGCACGGGCGTAGTCATCGCCCAAGCGGCTATCGCGAATTTCGGAAATCACATCGACGGTCGAAATCAGGCCGAACAGGCGCATCGGGTCGACCTCGTAAATCGACTTGGGCGGCTCCATGCCATGCGCCAGTGGGACATTGGCGACCTTGTAGCCCTGATAGGCTAAATACATCGACAGCGGCGTCTTGGATGTACGCGACACACCCAGCAGCACGATATCGGCACCCGACAGATCGTCGCAACCACGACCGTCATCGTGATCAACGAAATACTCCATGGCCTCGATACGATGGAAATAGCGGTCATCGGTCTTGTGAATCACGCCCGCAACGCCCTTGGGCGGCACACCGATGAGCGACGACAGCACGGCAAGCGTCGGGCCGATCAGGTCGACCGAACGGATATGCAGCATACCCAGGTAATCGAGCACGCGGGCGCGAAGCGCCGGATCGACAATGGTGTGGAACACGGCAATATCGCGATGGTCCGCATCGACGCGCGGCCCCACAAATGACTTGACCTGCTCCACAGAGGTCACCTTAGGCAGACGCAAAACGCGAAAAGCCCCTTCATCAAATTGCCCGGACGCCGCAAGCACCACCTCACAAGCGGTATCACCGAGCGAGTCGGAGATAACGATAACGGTGGGACGAGCGGTGACCGGGCAATCCATGCGGGGCTCCTTTTGCGCTTATGCGCAGGCTGGCTTACTTTTTGCGGGCAAGCTCACCGATGTTGGCGATGCCGGAGAAAACGGCCTCGAAGCGGTTGAGCAGCTTAAGGCGATTATCGCGAAGCTGCTCGTCCTTGTCCATGACCATGACCTCATCGAAGAAACGGTCGATGGGCGCGCGCAGGGCGGCGAGGGCGGCAAATGCGGCCGGGTAGTCCTCGGCAGCAAGGGCGGCATCGACAGCGGTCTGAGCAGCCTCGGAGGCGTCGGCGAGCGCGAGCTCGACCTCGCCCATCAGGCTGCGGTCATACTCCGCACCCAGCTCGGGCTTGGAGATGTGCGCGGCACGGGCATAGGCGGTAGCCAGGTTGTCAAAGGTCTCGGCATCATTCTTGCGGGCCTCGTCGAGGGCGGCGCAGCGGGCGAAGAAGACGGACGGGGCGATGATGTGCACCGCGGAGACGGCGGCAACGGTATCGGCCGGAATCTTTTCGTCGCGGGCCATGCTCACCAGGCGGCCATGGAAAAAGTCACGAACCTGCTGGGCGACCTCGGCGGCGTCGAACTCAATGCCCTGCTCGCTGTAAAGCTGCAGAGCAAAGTCAATCAGCGACGTGGGATCGATCGGCAGACGGTCGCGCAGGATGTTGATGATGCCGATAGCGGCACGACGCAGCGCGTAGGGGTCGGAGGAGCCGGTCGGGGGCTCGCCGATGGCAAAGATACCGGCGATGGTATCGAGCTTGTCGGCGCAGGCCACGATGCAGCCAGCGGTGCCCTCGGGCAGCTCGTCACCGGCAAAGCGGGGACGATAGTGATCGCGAATGGCATGAGCGACCTCGTCGTTCTCCCCCATCGCGCAGGCGTAGTAACCGCCCATCACGCCCTGCTGGCTCGTGAACTCGACGACGGCGTTGGACACCAGGTCGGCCTTGCACAGGTGCGCGGCGCGAGCGGCATCGGCAGCCAGATGGGCGCCCAGATGGGCCTCGCGGGCAATAGCGAGCGCGAGCTGCTCAATACGCTCGGACTTGGCGAGCACGCTACCGAGCTTCTCCTGGAAGGCGACCTTGGCCAGGCGCTCGCGGAACTCGTCGAGGGAGATCTTCAGGTCCTCCTCGTAGAAGAACTTAGCGTCGTCCAGGCGGGCGCGCACGACGCGCTCGTTGCCGTCGATCACGCGCTCGGCGTTCTCGGGCTTGCTGTTCGAAACAACCACGAACTCACGCGTGAGCTTGCCCTCGCCGTCATAGATCGGGAAGTAGCGCTGGTTGGTGAGCATGGACTCGCAGATAATCTCGTGCGGGACCTTGAGGAACTCCTCGTCGAAGGTACCGACGAGCACCGTCGGCCACTCGCAGAGGTTGATGACCTCTTCGAAGACCTTCTTGGGCGTATCGACATGGCAGCCGGGACGGGCAGCCTCGACCTCGGCGATACCGGCGAGGATGGCCTCGCGACGACGCTCGGCAGAAAGCACGCCGGCATCCTCGAGCACCTGCTCATAGACAGCGGGGCTGGCGACAACGTGATCACCAGGGCCAAGCACGCGATGACCGCGCGTGGTGTTGCCGCTCGTCACGTCGGCAAACGACACGGGCACAACATCCTCGCCCAAAAGACAGCAGATCCAGCGGACCGGACGAACAAAGGTCGCGTGCTCGTGACCCCAGCGCTGGGAGCGGTAGTTGGGCCACTGCAGGCCGGTGATGGTCTTCTCGCACAGAGCGGTCAGAATCGGCGTAGCCGGTGCGGAGGGAATGTTCTTCTCAGCAAAGACATACTCGCGACCGTCGGTGTCCTCGCGACGGACCAGATCCTCGGCAGCCACACCGCACTTGCGAGCGAAGCCCTGGGCGGCCTTGGTGGCGTTACCGTCAGCGTCGAAGGCAATGTTGGCCGCGGGGCCACGCTTGACCTCGTGAACCTCATCGGTCGCGGTGGCGACGTCGGCAACGAGCGCAGCCAGGCGACGCGGGCTCGAGATCACACGGACCTCGCCATGAGCCAGACCGGCCTCGTCGAGACCCTTGGCGATCATGGTGCCAAGCTGCTTGACGGCATTGTTCAGCGGTGCAGAGGGCATTTCCTCCGTACCGATCTCAAACAGGAAATCCTTAGCGTCTGCCATGGCTTACGCCACCTCGCCTTCCTGATCGGCATTCTCGTTGACTCCGGCGACCTCGGCCATGTAGGCCTCGCAGCACGCCTTGGCGACGGCGCGGACGCGCAGGATGTAGTTGGCACGCTCGACCGCGGACAGGGCGCCACGGGCATCGAGCAGGTTGAAGGCGTGGCTGCACTTCATGACGCAGTCGTACGCCGGCAGCGGAAGCTTGCGCTCCAGGCAGGAGTGGCACTCGGCCTCGTAGTCGTCAAACTTCTGACGCATCATCTCGACGTTGGCGACCTCAAAGTTGTAAGCGCTAAACTCGCGCTCGTTCTCGAGGAACACGTCACCATAGGTCATGGGCGTGCCGTCGGGCAGATAGCTCCACACCAGGTCGTAGACGGAGTTGACACCCTGGGCGTACATGGCGATACGCTCCAGGCCATAGGTAATCTCGACGGGCACAGGGTCGACCTCGATACCGCCCACCTGCTGGAAGTACGTAAACTGCGTGACCTCCATGCCGTTGAGCCAGACCTCCCAGCCAAGGCCCCAGGCGCCCAGGGTCGGGCTCTCCCAGTCATCCTCGACAAAACGGACGTCATGGTCGTTGGGGTCCAGGCCAATGGCGGCAAGAGACCCCAGGTAGAGCTCCTGGGCATTAACCGGCGACGGCTTGATGAGCACCTGGAACTGATAGTAGTGCTGCATGCGGTTGGGGTTCTCGCCGTAGCGGCCGTCGGCGGGACGGCGGCAGGGCTGCGCATAGCAGGTACGCCACTCGGCGGGACCGAGCGAGCGCAGCGTGGTCGCGGTGTGGAAGGTACCGGCACCGACCTCGGAGTCATAGGGCTGCATAATGACGCAGCCCTGCTCGCCCCAGTACTGCTGGAGGCGCAGGATGATGTCTTGGAAGGAAAGCGATGAAGCGTTCATGCCTCTAATATCCCCTCGTCGAAACGATTACACGGTTAGGTACTGTACTATAGCGGTTTTTAGTCGATAGCGCCGATACGGTTGAGCGGCCAGTAGCGCACAAGCGCCACGGCGATCAAGTCGGAGCGGTCGACCGGGCCAAAATAGCGGGAGTCAGCAGAGTTCTCGCGGTTGTCGCCCATCACCCACACGCACCCGTCGGGAACGGTGTAGGGATAGCTCACCTGAGCGCCAGGGGCCTGGACCGAAAGCGGCCAGCTCATGCCGGTCGTATAGTCCTCATCGAGCGCCTGGCCGTCGACGACGACCTTGCCGTCCTGAAGGTCGACCGTCTGACCGGCCGTGGCAATAACTCGCTTGACGAGAACATCGTGCTCGGAGGTGCCATCGGGGTTGTGGAATACCACAATATCGCCCTGTTTAACGGGCTGACCGAGCTCGAGGCTCACCTTTTGCGCCAGGATCTGATCGCCAATCTCGATCGTGGACTCCATGGAGCCGGTAGGCACCACAAAGGGTTCAACCACAAATGAGCGAATCAAAAAGGTGGCGACGAGCGCAATCGCGACGACCACGATCCACTCAAAGGCACCCTTTAGCACGGAATGCTGCGATGGAACCATTCTCACTCCTCGCTTAGCGAATACGACGCGTCCAAAATCTCTTGCGCGTACGCGCGCTCCTCAGGCGTGAGCCGCGCCGTCTCGATCAGATCGGGACGCCAGTGACAGGTGCGCTCGATGGCATTCTTGCGACGCCAGGCATCGACCTTGGCGTGATCGCCGCTCACGAGCACCGGAGGCACACCCTCGCCATTGAACTCGGCGGGACGGGTGTACTGCGCGTACTCGAGCAGGCCACCGTCCTCGGCGGTCGAGAATGACTCATCGACGTTGCTCATCTCGTCACCAAGGGCGCCGGGAATCAGACGCACGACGGCGTCGGCAACGACCATAGCGGGAAGCTCGCCGCCCGTGAGCACGTAATCGCCGATCGACAGGCGCTCATCGGCATACGCGTATGCGCGCTCGTCGACGCCCTCGTAGCGACTGCACACAAACAGCAGGCGCTCGCTTTTGAGCAGGCGCTCGGCCACATGCTGCGTAAAAGGCTCGCCGCACGGGGTGAAGAACACCACCGTCGGCTTGGGGCCCTCGGAGCTGATTGCCTCGATTGCCTCGGCAATGGGCTCGACCTTCATGAGCATGCCCTGCCCGCCGCCATACGGCTCGTCATCGACGGTGCGATGGCGGTCGTGCGTCCAGTCGCGCAGGTTATACGCCTTAAAATCAAAAAGGCCGGCCTTGCGGGCGCGGCCCAAAATCGATGTGGACATGACGGGCTCAAACATCTCGGGAAAGACCGAAAGGGTCTCAATCAGCATGTTGTCCTCCCTACTTGTCCATATCGATCAGGCCGTCCATAACGTGGACGGAAATTGTTCCTGTGTCGGGAAGATCGAGCACAACCTGCTCGATCACGGGAATCAGTACCTCGCCGTACCGATCGCCCTCGACAACCCAAACATCGTTAGCGGGCGTCGACATGATCTCGACGATCGTGCCGAGCGAACCGAAGCGCTCGTCAACCACCTCGCGACCCATCAGGTCGGTATAGGCGGCGTCGAGTGAATCGAGCTCAAAATCGTCACGATTTGCCAGCACATAGCATCCCGTGATGCCCTCGGCGGCCGTCAAGTCGTCAATGCCCTCAAATGAGACCAGATCGCCATCGCCCGTATCGGTGACGGACACAACCGTGCAAAAGCGGTCGCGCTTGAGCGCCGGCGGCGTCAGGGCGACGCGCATACCCGGCTCTAATACAGAAGGAAGCCCCCGCAGCGGCTGCGCGAGGACCTCCCCCTTCCTTCCGTGCGGCTTGACCACACGGGCGATATTTTTGTACTGGGACCTCAAGGTCCTAGCCCAGAACCTCTACCTCGACAGCAGTGTCGAGGCGAGCGGCCAGCGCACGGGCGAGCGTGCGAATGGCCTTGATGGTACGGCCACGACGGCCGATGACCTTAGCGACGTCATCCTCGGCGACCAAAACCTCAATCGTAGAGGCGTCGTCACCATCGATGACCTCAAGGCTCACGGAATCCGGGTCGTCGACGATCTGAACAACGAGATATTCGACGAGATCGGCGATGCGATCTGAGAGCATTGCCTCACCCTCGAGCTGTGCAGCGTCAACCTCAGGCACGATTTACTCCTCGGCGCCCTCAGCGGCCTCAGCGGCAGCCTTAGCGGCCTCGGCCTCTTTGGCGAGCTGCTTCTTGGACTTCTTGACGACGGTCTCGGTCTTCTCGCCCTCGTTGGCGGCCTTGACCAGAGCGGCGACGGCGTCGGTGAGCTGAGCGCCCTTGGACTGCCAGTCGGCGATCTTCTCGAGGTCGAGGTTGATGGTCTTGGGGGCGGTCATCGGGTTGTAGCGGCCAACCTCCTCGATGATACGACCGTCACGCGGGGCGCGGGAATCGGCGACGACGACACGGTAGTACGGACGCTTCTTAGCGCCGTGACGAGCAAGGCGAATCTTGACTGCCAAAGGAAACTCCTCCAACCAAGCAGCTTTAGGCTGCAACTACAAACAAACAGTTGAACATAATACGCCATCGACGCGGGCAGGTGAAGTCCGTGAGACCAACTTCTTCGGTGTAGTCGAGGGCAAATCCATATCTTAGACAAGAATTCGGGATTTGCAAGCACATACACGCACCCCACATGAGCTGCGCGGTATACTCATGACATGGAAAGACGCGAACATACATACGGTTATGAGGATGCCATGAGCGTCACGCCGCCTCCCTGGACGGGTCCGGCGGTGGGCCTCATGGACCTCGATGCGTTTTTTGCGAGCGTGGAGATGCTCGATCATCCCGAATGGCGCGGAAAGCCACTCATCGTGGGCGGAGACGCCGATTCGCGTGGCGTCGTGTCCACGTGTTCGTATGAGGCGCGCCGCTTTGGCGTGCACTCTGCCATGGCCTCGGCCGAGGCGCGGCGCTTGTGCCCGCAAGCCATTTGGACGCACGGGCACTTTGATCGCTACCGCGAGGTGAGCGCGCAGGTCATGGCGATTCTTGCCGAGGAGACGCCGCGCGTTGAGCGCGTATCCATCGACGAAGCCTTTATCGATATCACACCGGGTCGCTTTGCGCCCGAGGACCCACTGCTGGTTGCACGGCGTATAAGCGACCGTGTGGCAGCGCTGGGAGTGACGTGCTCCATTGGCGTGGGCTGCAACAAGACGGTCGCAAAGATCGCAAGCGAGCGTGACAAGCCGTTTGGATTGACGATTGTGCGCCCCGGAACCGAGCAGCGCTTTTTGGCCGCGCTGCCGGTATCTGCCATGAGCGGCATCGGGCGCTCGGCCGAGGAGCGACTGCGCCGTATGCGCATCTACACGCTCGGCGAGCTGTCACGCGCGCCGGAATCCACCTTGGCCTCTATTTTTGGCGTCAACGGCGAACGCATGCGCCAGCGTGCGCTGGGACTCGAAATATCCGAAGTAACAAGCCTCGATGAGGAACGCGAGGTTAAATCCGTGAGCAATGAGCGCACCTTTGCGAAAGATTTGACTGAGCGTGGGGACATCGAAGCGGCGATTGCGCTGTTGGGAGAGTCGGTTGGACGCCGCCTGCGCCGTCAGGGACTGACGGGCGGCACGGTAACGCTCAAGCTTAAGTATTCGTATGGCAGCGGACGCACGGCGCAGCGGCGGCTTCCCCACCCCACCGACGATGAGAACATCTTTGTGGCGGTTGCGCTCGAACTGCTCGACAACATCTGGCAGGAAGGCATGCATGTGCGTCTGGCGGGTATCGGGATGAGCGACTTTGACCATCAGGGCGGCATCCAGACCGACCTGTTCTGCGAAGTCGACGACCGCGGAGCCCAATCAAGCGACCGTCGCGACCTCTCAGTCGCGATCGATGCCGTCCGAGACAAGTTCGGCGACACCGCCCTATCTTTCGGCCGCCAATCCCGCTTCAATGATTAACCGCCTTTGTAAAAATAGAAAGCCGGGCAGGTGCGGAAAACCGCAACTGCCCGGCGAAATGCGCGAGGCTAGCTAAAAGCCCCATATCAAATGAGCCACTAGAGGAGGTCGAGGGGGAGCTGGGGGGCGTCACCCCAGAGCTTTTCTAGGCGGTAAAAGTCGCGGGCTTCGGGAGTGAAGACGTGGACGACAACCGAGCCGTAGTCCATGAGCATCCAGGTCTTCTGCTCGCGGCCCTCGATGGAGAACGGATGCTCGCCGCAAGCCTCGGCAACCTTCTCCTCGATCTCGTCGACAATCGAATCGACCTGGCGGTTGTTGGTACCGGTGGCAAGCACAAAGTAGTCGCACACGTCGGAAAGCTCGGTCAGGTCGAGCACCTGCACGTCCTCGCCCTTCTTGTCGTAGGCGGCCTGCGCGGCGGCGCGGGCGACATCCTCGGCGGCGACACCGCTCGCGGACAGCGAGGCGGCGGTGCGGTCGGACGTGGCAACGAAACTCTTGTGCTCCACACCTTCAAGAATCTGCTCGTCAGTCATGGTCTCGTCGGCCATGGAATACCTCTTTCTAGACACACCCGAGCTAGCGCAGCTGGGCGTAATGGTTGTAAATCGTAATAGCCGTGGGATAAAGATAGCGCCCGGACTGGATCACAAAGACCAGACCCTGCGCAAAACAGGAGAAGAACAACTCATCGAGCGAGGACTTCCCCACCATCTTGCGCAGCGCATGGGCATAGTCGCCGTGACGGTTGGGCTCGATGGCATCTGCCACAAAGACCACCATATCGAGCGGCGTCATGTCGCAGGCACCCACGGTGTGACGGTCGACAGCCTGGAAAACGGCCGGTGACAGCTCGGGAAAAAGCTGCGGAAGCTCATAGGCGGCAACAGGGCCATGCAAAAGCGGCGTCGCGGCGGAAGGAGAGCCGGCAACCTTGATGCCATAGTGAAGCGCGCGGGCCACGAGCTCGTCATCGGAAAGAACCTTGTCCCAGTCGTGAATTAAGCCGGCGGCAGCCGCATCAAAGCGGTCAACGCCGTAGACCTCGGCCAGATGAAGTGCGGTCTCGGCAACACCCAGCGAATGCACATAGCGCTTGCGCTTATCTTTCATGCGAACATCGAGCAGCTCTTGAATGCGCTTGAGCAGCGCGCGCTCATCGCCCTCAAACTGATCCTCTACCGACAACGTAGCCCCCATCACTCAAAATCTTCTTGGCCCAAATCGGCATATAGCCTGCGCTTGCGAATGTAGCCGAGCACGGACTCGCTCGTAAGATAGCGCACGCTCATGCCGCGGGCAACTCGCTTACGAATGTTCGTCGAGCTGATCGCCAGCGCCGGAATCTGAATATAGCGCACGTCGAACGGCAGCCCCGACTCTTTGATTCGGGCACGCGCCGTATCGATATCAAAGCCCGGTCGCGTCGCCGCAATAAAGGTAGCAAGCTCAGCGATTCGTTCGGCATCATGCCAGGTCACAATATCGATAATCGCATCGGCGCCCGTAATAAAGTAGAGCTTTACCTGCGGCGGGTAAAAATCGCGAAGGGCATGAAGCGTATCGGCCGTATAGGTTACACCCGGACGGTCAATCTCGAACCGGCTCGCCAAAAAGGCCGGGTTCGCGGCGGTGGCGAGGACCGTCATGGCATAACGGTCCTCGGCAGGCGTAACCGGCTTGTCAAGCTTAAAGGCGGGAGAGCCCGCCGGCATAAAGAGCACAGCGTCCAAGTCGAGCGACTCGCGCGCCTGCTCGGCAGTCACCAGGTGCCCGTAATGAATCGGGTCGAATGTGCCGCCCATAATGCCAAGCCGAAACTCCTTGCCCTCTTTTATGGGCAGCTCGGGCAAACCGATTCCACCGCGCAGCGACATGGCTTACTCGCCCTCCGAGGTCTCGGCATCGTCCGCGGCATCCGCCGCATCGACAACCTCGACGCCCTCATCCGCAGCATCGGCCACGTCAATGGCCTCAACGGCAACGTCCTCGCCAGCGTCCTCGAGCTCCTCGTACTCCGAGAAGTCCTCAGCGCCCTCAAAGTCAAAGGCACGCTGGCAAATGCGGACCTCGTCGCCCGCACGGCAACCGGCCTTCTCGAGCGCGTCGTCAACACCCATACGTGCAAACTTATGCTGCAGGTAAATGACGGCTTCCTCGTTTTCCCAGTCGGTCTGGATGACCATGCGCTCGATGGCACGACCAACCACACGGAAGGCACCGGGCTCCTCCTGGACAATGCGGAACCGCTTCTCGCGCTGCAGACGGCGGCGCTCCCACTCCTCGTCGCGAAGATCGACCGGCTCATCGGAAACCGCCAGCTCGGCGCGAAGCTTAGCCACCTGCTCGCCCACGGCAAGCATCAGCGTATTGAGCCCGGCGCCCGTCACGGCGGACACGGCAAAGAACATATGTCCATCGTCGAGCGCGGCGCGCTTGAGGTCGGCAATCTTGTCGGCCGTGCCCGGCGCATCGCACTTGTTGGCGACAACGATTTGCGGGCGCTCCGAGAGCTCTGCGCCATACTGCTCGAGCTCACGGTTGATGATGCGGTAATCCTCAACCGGGTCGCGATCCTCAAAACCGCCCGTCATGTCGACGACATGCATGATCAGGGCCGTACGCTCAATGTGGCGCAGGAACTGGTGGCCTAGGCCCTTGCCCTCGCTCGCGCCCTCGATCAAACCAGGAACGTCGGCAACGACGTAAGAATACTCACCGGCACGCACCATGCCGAGGTTCGGCACGAGCGTTGTAAACGGATAGTCGGCGATCTTGGGACGGGCGGCACTCATGCGCGCGATAAGCGAGGACTTGCCCACCGAGGGGAAGCCCACGAGTGCGGCATCGGCCATAAGCTTCATCTCAAGCTCAATCCAGTGCTCCTCGGCCGGTTCGCCCAGCTGAGCGAACGCGGGCGCGCGGCGCACCGACGTCACAAAGTGCGTGTTGCCCAGGCCACCGGCACCGCCGGGCGCCACGACAACGCGCTCGCCATCGTGCACCAGGTCAGCAATCTCGAACATCGGGGTCTGCGTCTCGGGGTCGAGCTCGCGCACCACGGTGCCCATGGGAACCTTCAGGATCAGGTCCTCGCCGCTCTTGCCGTTACGACGGGCACCCTGCCCGTGCGTGCCGCGTTCGGCGCGGAAGTGATGCTTAAAGCGGTAATCGATCAGCGAAGACAGCTGAGCATCAGCCTGGATGACGACATTGCCGCCACGACCGCCGTCGCCGCCATCGGGGCCACCCTTGGGGACAAATGCCTCGCGCCTAAACGACATGCATCCGGCTCCGCCGTCGCCGCCGCACACGTTAATGCGGCTGATATCGGTGAACTGTGACAACAGAATCGCCTCCTACAAAAAGAGGGAGACCCTTGAATCCTAAAACTCAAGTGCCTCCCACATATGTGCTCTATGAAGGGTGAATTACGCGTTCGCGAGCGGGCGTACGCTGACCCTGTGCTTGATACCCTTGTGGAACTCAACGGTACCGTCGACCAGCGCGAACAGCGTATCGTCCTTGCCACGGCCAACGTTCTCACCCGGGTGGATGTGAGTGCCGTGCTGACGGACGAGAATCGTGCCCGTGGTTACCGTCTGGCCGGCATAGCGCTTCGTGCCAAGGCGCTGACCGCGGGAGTCACGGCCATTACGGGAGGAACCGAGTCCTTTTTTGTGTGCCATTGTGTATACCTACTCTTTCGTTACGAGTGTAATCTACTCGGCGACGGGAGCCTCGGCAACAGCCTCGGCCTCTGCCTTGACAGCCTTCTTGGCGCGGGACGTAGCCTGGACCTTCACGATCTTCAGCTTGGTGAGCTGCTGACGGTGACCCTTCAGACGACGATAGCGCTTGCGCTTGTGGAACTTGAAGACCAGCTGCTTCTCGCCCTTGAACTGCTCAACGATCTGAGCGGTAACCTTGGCCTTGGCCAGCTTGTCGGGATCGGTGACGATCTTCTTACCATCGTTGAGGAAGATGACCGGCAGGGTGACCTTGTCGCCCTCATTGCCCTCGATCTTCTCGACGGTGATGACATCGTCGGTGGCGACCTTGTACTGCTTGCCGCCCGTGTTAACGATTGCGTACATGTTTACTTGCCCTTCATGCATCAGTTAGTGCAACAGTCGAATATAGTAGCAGGCGAAAATACCCCCGTCAACGAGTATGTGGAGCAAATCCACAAGTTCGCACAGGTATGGGGCTGACGAGTCGGCCCTCGTCGTCCTCGCATGCTTGATTCTGACGCTCGACATCGTAGGAGCAGATGGTCACGAGGTCTTGCATACCGGTGGAAACAATAGGTGCATCCACGCCCGGGGTCAAGCCCTGCAACAAAACATCAGCAGCAGAAAGCAAAATTTCCGGACGCATGGAGCCCTCGTTGTCGGCATGGGTGTCGAGCATGAGCACCAAATGGTCCGGGCGCTCCCCCGCCGTGAGCTCATAGCCCACGAGCGTGTGATCCAAATCCAAGCGCTTGCTCTTTTTGCCGCGCGCGTAGTCGATGCCATGGTCCGCGCGCAGCGTGTCGATCGCACGACGCACCTCGTCGGCGCTTACGGGCGCCTCGGGATCCAAGTGCAGGTCGATGCGATACGACAGACGCGTGAGTTGCGCCGTCAACGCCGGCGTGCGCACGTCGATATACGCCGCCTCGATGGGCGCCAGATCGGCCGGAGACGCCGCAGCCAGGCGCCCAAACGCCTCGTCGAGCGCCACGAACTCGGTCATAAACAGGTCATACCACTCGCAGATCGACGACGTACCCACCGGTAGCGCCGAAGAGAAGCCCACTCGCATGTGCGGAGAGAAGCCCTGCGTGACGGCATAGGGAAGTCCCGCACGGCGCACGATGCGCTCAATGGTATGGATTACTTCGAGATGGCCCAGGTACTTAAGGCGATCGCGCTTGCCATAGCGAACACGAAGTCTAAAGAGCGTGGGGTTGTCGGTCAGGCGCTCACTCATGCGCGATCACCCATCAATACATTCTTGGCGTGGAGCGTGGGGCAGATTCCGCAGCCGGTGCACGACGTGCGAGTGCAGTCGGGAGTCGTGACACCCTCGAGCGAGCGACGGTACTCGCGCTCGAGGAAGCCGCGCGTGCAGCCGGGGCTCACATGCTCCCACGGCAGACGCCAGTCCAACTCGTAGGGCAGGTGCACAAGCTCATTGAGGTCGATGCCGTTTTTGGCAGCAGCCTCCTTCCAGTTATCGAGCGAGAAATGCTCTACCCAGGCGTCAAAGCGAGACCCCGAGCGCCAAGCATCGATGATGACGGGCGTCATGTCACGACCGGCGCGGGAGAGCGCGGCCTCGATGAGCGAGGTCTCGGCATCGTGGTAATGCACGCGGACGGCACGGTTGCGAACGCTCGTGATAAGCAGCTTCTGGCGACGCTTGACGTCGTCGTAGTCGAGCTGCGGGCACCACTGGAACGGCGTGGCAGCCTTGGGGATAAACACCGAAACCGAGATGGACACCGAGATCGAGCCGCGACGAGCCTTGGGCACCACAGAACGACCGAGCTCCAGCACGTGATCGGCCAGATTGGCGATGGCCACGATGTCCTCGTCGCGCTCGCCGGGAAGGCCCATCATAAAGTAGAGCTTCATGCGGTTCCAGCCGGCCTCGAAGGCCGCCTTGGCCGCACGGTCCAGGTCCTCCTCGGTCACGTTCTTGTTAATGATGTCGCGCATGCGCTGGCTGCCGGCCTCGGGCGCGAACGTCAGGCCGCCCTTCTTTTCGCCGGCGACCGACTCGGCCATATCCAGGCCAAACGAATCCAAGCGCTGCGACGGAATAGACACGCGAATACCCGTATCCTCCAGGCGACGGTTGAGCCTGCCGAGCACGTCACGAATGCAGGAGTGGTCGGTCGTGGAGAGCGAGGTCAGCGACACCTCGTCATAGCCGGTCTTTTCCAGACCCTGAATCACCGACGAGACGATCTGGTCGGCCGAACGCTCGCGCACCGGGCGATACGTCATGCCGGCCTGGCAAAAACGACAGCCGCGAGCGCAGCCGCGCAGAATCTCGATAGACAGGCGGTCGTGAACCAGCTGCGCATAGGGCACGCACGACTGCGACAGCGGATTCGTGGCGCCGAAATCCTCGACGACGCGCTTGTAGACCACGGCCGGAGCATCCTTGCCCTCGCGCGGCACGGTGTAGCCATGCGGCGAGCAGAGCTCGTCGTGACGAATCTCATAGAGCGACGGCACGTAGTTGCCGGCAATGGATGCAAGCTGCTCAACAATCTGCGCGCGCGGGACTCCTTCGTCGCGCAGGCGCCGATGCAGCTGGCAGGTCTCGAGCAGCGATTCCTCGCCCTCGCCGATGAGGATGGCATCGAAGAAGGCCGCGTACGGCTCGGGGTTGTACACCGAGGGGCCGCCGGCGATGATGATGGGGTCGTCTTCACCTCGGTCGGCCGCTAACAGCGGAATGCCAGCGAGATCGAGTGCCTCGAGGAAGTTCGTCACCGCCATCTCGTGCGGCACATGCAGACCGACGATATCAAACGAAGCAACGGGGGCAGCACCTTCGAGCGACAGCAGCGGAATGCCCGCCTCGCGCATGGCGTCACCCATATCGGGCCACGGCACATAGCCACGCTCGCAGGAGATGCCCTCGGCCTGGTTAAGGATGTTGTAGAGGATGGCGATGCCCTGGTTGGGCAAACCAACCTCGTACACATCCGGGTAGATCAGGCAGCAACGGTAGTCGGCATCGGCCTTGGAAAGCGTGCCCCACTCGTGATCGATATAGCGGCTCGGCTTTTCGACCTTGGCGAGCAGCGGCTCAATTAAATGAAAGCAGTCTTGATACGGAACGCGCAACAGAAAACCCCTAAGCAGCGA
The DNA here is from genome assembly GCF_003475115.1 of Collinsella sp. AF37-9. Lineage (NCBI taxonomy): Bacteria > Bacillati > Actinomycetota > Coriobacteriia > Coriobacteriales > Coriobacteriaceae > Collinsella > Collinsella sp. AF37-9. Next base: position 71,628 of record NZ_QROQ01000006.1, read on the forward strand.
GATCGGATGCGTCTTGGTAGGACGCCATAGGACGGGTAGCGCCCGCGACCGTGGTCACCAGATCGCGAACGCGGGAGAACGTGGCAGTGACCACCTCGTTGGCACGGCTGTAGTCGACATCGCGCTCGTAGAGCGAAACAAGCGCACGGCCCATGCCATAGGTGCCCGCGGCAGCAGTGAGCGCCTTAACGGCAAACCCAATATGCGGCGTCTGCTTGACGAGCGCGCGGGTGACCGCGCGGATCACAAGACCGCCGGCAAGCACGCCCGCGACCTCGTAGCCGCGCTCAGGCTTAATGCCGCGTCCAAAGACGGCAGCGAGCTCAAAGAGCATGCCCACCTGCGCCAGCGCCATAACGGGATAATCGGCGCCCGGCAAAAACACCAGCGCACCGGTCGCCATATTGGTGAGCGCGCACGAGGTGATGATACGATTAGCTGCCGCGATGCGCATAAAGGCAAAGTTCGCCGCAAAAGCCGTTTCCTTGTCGGTGCGATCGAGAATCCAGCGGGCAAGCGTCTCGAGCAGATACGTCTTATCGGTTGCCGCCACCACGCCGAGCATGGGCGTGGACTCCTCGATAAACGGCACCTCCACAGCAGACTCGGCAAGCACGCACACGGGCGCGCCGGCGATCACGAGCTCCTGCACGGCACTCTCCAGGCGGTCGGAACCACACGAGAGCACCAGTACCACATCGGTATCGGTCTTTGGAGCAATTCGCTCCTCCCCCAGACGCTCGACGCGCACAATGCCCGAGGTCGCCTGCGGCACAAAGGCGTCACGCACCGTCTCAGCAAGAAAGCGCGAGGCGGACGAATCCAGATAGACCGAGACGCGCACCGGCGTATCGGAATCCTTCTTAACGGACGCGCCCATCTTAAAAGCGCGGGTCAGCTTATCTACGGGAATTTTCATAGCAAACCCCTCCAGCGGTTACGCGGCGCCCGAACGATGCCGCCATATGGATTGTACGATACCCACCGTCAGCAGCTGAATCATCATCGAAGACGAACCGAAGCTAATAAACGGTAGCGGAATACCGGTAATCGGCATCATGCCGATGCACATGCCGATGTTTTCGAAGGTCTGGAACGCCCACATGCCAACGATGCCCACACACGATAGGCGCAAGAACAGCGACTCACACTTAAAGGCGACGCGAATCGTCGAAAAGATCAGCAGCACGTAGAGGCATAGGAGCAAAAAGGAACCGCAAAAGCCAAAGGTCTCGGACAGGAAGGCGAAGACGAAGTCGGTGTGGAACTCAGGCAGAAAGCCGCCGACCGACTGCGTCGCATGGCCCAAACCCTTACCAAAGAAGCCGCCCGAGCCAACGGCGATAAGCGACTGCTGCAGGTTGTAGGCATCGTCCGAATCGGCATTATCGGGGTCGATAAAGACCGTCAGACGGTTCATCTGATACTGCTTGATGAGCACATCGTGGCCGAGCAACGAATCAAAGACCGAATCGAGCGCCAGGACGAGGGCCACCAGGCCCACGAGCAGGGCCAGGGTCGACAGCACCCATTCGCGGCGTGCACCGCTCATACAAATGACGATGGCGCCCGAAACCAGCACGACCAGGCCCGAGCCCAGGTCGCCCATGGCAACGACGGCCAAAAACGGAATGGACAGCATGCCGCAGAGCTTGACGTAGTCGCGAGCGGTATCGATGCGACCGTTATACTGCGAGCCAAGCGTAGCAATAAAGAAGATGGTGATGAGCTTGGCAAGCTCAACCGGCTGGAATGTCAAGCCGATACCGGGAATCTTGATCCAGCCCGTCATGCCCAGACCGCCCGTATAGGACAGACCTGGAATCTTGGGCGAAAAGATCACGATCAGGTCGATGACGAGCAACGCCATCGAGAAATTGGAAATACCGCGCAGGTCGGTACGCCAGACCAGCACCGCCAGCACCGCCCCGATACCAATTCCCAGCAGATGGCGTGAGAACGAGGCATCGGCCTTAAACTGCGAAGCCGACCAGATAATGATGGCACCGTAGGCGACGAGCGCCACTGTAGCCACGAGCACACCGATATGCACCTTTTGGCGAAACGTGCCGCGCGAGGCCGAAAGCTGCTTGTTGACGCGGTCCAGGCTGCTGCGAGAGCCGGTCTTGGTTGAACGGAACAGATCCGCCGGAGAAAAATCCATCGCAACCTCCTATCGAACCGAAGAATCGCCCGAGGCCGAAGAGGTATCGGGCTCGTCATAAATCACGCCGAGCACGTCGCGCACGACATGCATCGCGGTATCTGAGCCACCGCCGCCCTGCTCCAGGACAGTAGCGATGACATACTTGGGATCATCGGCCGGCGCATAGGCGCAGAACCACGCGTATTCGTCCTCGCCGCTTTTCTCGCCCGTGCCCGACTTGCCGTATACCTGCGGCGTCAGGGTGCCAAAGTGAGCCGCCAGGGACGTCGATGCCGTGTAAATCACGTCGTGCATGCCGTTGCGAACAAGAGCCAAATCCGAATCGCTGTTGATCTTGGCCTCCAGGCGCTTCTTCTTGCCTTTGCCGTTGTACTTATAGGCATCGCCGTCGCCATCGCGCGACACGGCAGACAAAAACACGTGAGGCACGTACTGCTTACCGCCGTTGGCAAGGCCCATGTAGGCGCATGCCATCTGCAGAGGCGTCACCAAAATGTCGCCCTGGCCGATGGCAATGTTGGTCATATCGCCGGCATTCCACTTGCGGTCCTCGGCAGAGGCGTCGGTAAAGTACGACTCTTTCCACTCGGCATCGGGAATACGGCCCGCGCCCTCACTCGGCAAATCGATACCGCAGGTCTTGCCTAGGCCCCAGCGACGAAAGACCTCCTGCAGGCCCTCGGAATGTTGCTCGTCATAAAAGAACGCCTTGCCCATATCGTAGAAGACGGGGTCGCACGAGTTGGCAATACCCGACTGCAGCGTCATGGTGCCGTGTCCAGACGTCAGCCAGCAGCGCTTGCCCCAAGCCTTGCCCAAGCCCGTCCAATAGCCCGTGCAGTTGGTTGTCTGCGTTGAAGTGTAGGTTCCAAACTCAAGACCGGCCAGTGCCGAGAGCGGCTTGATGGTCGAGGCCGACATGTACTGTCCGCTAATGGCGCGGTTGAGCAGCGGGTGCGAACCCTTGTCATCATTGAGCTCGGTCCACACGTCATTTGAGACGCCGCCGATAAAGACGGACGGATCGAACTTGGGCTCGCTCGCCATGCCCAGGATCTCACCATTGTTGGGATCGAGGCACACCACAGCGCCGTTGCCGGCATTGCTGTAGCCGGTGGTCTTGGCAAGCTCGATGGCGCTCGCCAGCGCCGTCTCACAGGCCTGTTGGATCTTAAGGTCGAGCGTGAGCTTAATGTCGGAGCCGGCCTTGGCGGGCACGGCGCCGGCCTGACCGGTCACATTGCCCGAGGCATCGACCTTGACGGTCTGCTCGCCACGAATACCCTGCAGCAGGTTTTCGTAGTAGCTCTCAACACCCGCCTGGCCCACGATATCGCCCGACTGGTACGTAATCTTGCCAGCAGAAGCATCATCATCGCCAGAGGTTTTCTTATTCTGGGCCTCGAGCTGCTCGGAGGTAATGGTGCCGGTATAGCCCAAAATGTGACAGGCCGTCTCGCCGTACGGGTACTGGCGCTCGGTACGCTCGGCAATCTTGACGCCCGGGAACTCGCCTGCGTGCTCCTTGATATAGGCAACCGTGGAACGACGGACGTCCGTCGCGATGGTATGCAGGCTCTGGGCGCCCTCGGAATTGTCCTGAATATTGCGCAGAACCGCCACGTAGGGCATACCGAGCACGTTGGCAAGATGGCGAACCAGAACCTCATCCTCGGCAAGGTCGCGGTAGGCCACGACAGCAAGTGAGGGACGGTTCTGGACAAGTGCCACGCCATTGCGGTCGAGGATGCGGCCGCGCACAGCGGGTGTGGTAACGGTGCGCGTCTGATTGCTATTAGCCTGCTTTTCGTAATAGTCCGACGAGACCATCTGCATGCCCCACAGCTTGACGGCAAGCGCCGCGAACATCGCGCCCACACCCGTGGTGAGGATGGAGAAGCGGCCCTTAAAGGCGGTCGCCGCGGTATTGCCCTCGCCCTCGGTGGCGCGCGGGGCCGTTCCATGCTGCGTATCGTAGGTAAAACGGGAATCGCCGCGACGCATGATGACCAGCGCGACCACGATGGCCACAACCAGCACGATACCGGCGATAATAACCGTCATCTGGGAAGACATCTACGAGCCTCCCCTATTTGAGCTTACGGGTCTTGGGCTTAAAGCGCATGCCCGTCTGGCGTCCGCCACGTGCGGAGAATCCATAACCGGACTGCGGCACGACGCCGGACATCAAAAACGGAATGGCAACCAAACCCGTCAGGATCGAAGACGGCAGCGCATGGCCGAAGATCGCCACGACAAAGCTCGTCTCCAAACCCATAAACAGCAAGATGATGCTGTAGATCACATTAATGACGAGCGCGAAGGCACCCACAGTGATGCCGCGCGCACTCGGGGTACCGCCCGTCTGACCGGCGGCGCTATGCACCAGGGCAAAAGAACCCACGGTCAGCAGGAGCGACATAACGCCCACCGGCACGGCAGCGGAAAGGTCATAGAACAAGCCGCTGCAAAACCCGCACACGACGGCACGGGTCGGGTCGCCCGAGAACACGCTTATGCACACCAGGATAATCATAAAGTTGACGCGACCGCCCGCAATGGAGATCTGCGGTGCCAGGCCTGCCTGCAGCAGCACGCACACGATGGCGGCGATTACAAACGTACGGGAGCTCATCCCCTGCTCGTGTAGATCCATGGACATGCCCCCTATTCGCTCGAGCCGGAATCGGTCGTCTCGGACGTGTCGGAACCGTCATCCGAGCTCTCGTCCTTCGTCTTGGTCGCAGCATCGCGCGACGTTCCCTGCGGCGTGCTATTAGCGGTGCTCACGTCCTCATCCGAGGCCGACTGTTCGTCGGTCAGCGAGGTGATGACCAGCACTTCCTCGTTGTTCTCGGCCGTCGTCTGGGCGCGCACCACAATGGTGTAGTACACGTCGTTTGCCGATTTCTCAACCGACGAGACGGTGCCGAGCGGTAGACCCTTGGGGAACACACCGCCAATGCCCGAGGTCACGATGATGTCGCCAACCTTAACATCGGAGTCGACGCTCACGTACTCAAGACGCAGCGTGCCGTCAGCCTGACCCTGCAGCATGCCCTGGGCGCGCGTGTCCTGCACCATGGCGGACACGCCCGAGTTCTCGTCGCCAATCAGGCGCACGGTGGACGTCTTGGCCGAGACCTCGATAATCTGGCCTATGACACCGGCAGAACTCGTCACAGGCATGTTGATGGTAAGACCGTCGGCAGAACCCTTATCGATGGTGACGGTCGAGGTCCAGGCATCGCCCGAAGCGCCGACGATACGAGCTGCGGTTGATTTGAGGTTGTAGGTCGACTGCAGGCCGACCAGCCCCTCCAGTCGCTCGGCGGTCTTTTGAGCCTCGGAGAGCTCGGCAACCTTAGAGGTCAGTTCCTCGTTTTGCTTCTTAAGCTCGTCAAGCGTGTCCTGCGACGCCGTAAGGTTAGAGAACACGTTACCGATCGCATTGAAGGGAGCCGCCACAGCCGAGCCCACAAAGCGCACCGGCGAGGTAATCGTCGTCACGCCCGAGCGCACGGCATGAATCGGTCCTGCCTCGCCCTCGCGGATGTAAAACGTGAGCAGCAACACCGAAATCAGGCTGAAAACAATCAACGGGCGCATACCCGTTGATTGTCGCTTGGTATTCAGATTTGTGGAGAAACCCGAAGATCGTGCCAAATGGAATCCACCTTTTGGAAATTAAGCATTGGTCTGGACGAAGCCGCCATCAAACGCATTGGCCTCGAGCACGCGGGCACAGCCGTTAACAACGTTATCGAGCGCCGTGGGGCTGACGTTGACCGAAACGCCGGTCTCATCGCGCAGGCGCACATCGAGACCGCGCAGCAGCGCGCCGCCACCGGTCAGCAAAATGCCATAGTACATAAGGTCCGAGGCAAGATCGGGAGGCGTAGCGTCGAGTGCGTCCTTGACGGCCTTGGCCATCTCGTCGAGCGGCTTGTTGAGTGCGCGACGAATCTCCTCGCTCTCGATGCGCACGGTCTTGGGCAGACCGGTGATCACGTCGCGGCCGTTGACCTCGACGTCGAGCTCATCCTTGAGCGGCACGGCGGAGCCGACCTTGATCTTGATGTCCTCTGCCGTACGCTCGCCAATGGCCAGGTTGTAGGCATCGCGAACGTGCGTGAGGATGGCCTGGTCGAACTCGTCGCCGGCAATACGGATGGACTGCGAGACGACGATGCCGCCCATAGCGATAACGGCGACCTCGGTGGTACCGCCACCGATGTCGATGACCATGGAGCCGGTGGGCTCCTCGACGGGCAAGTCGGCGCCGATGGCGGCAGCCATAGGCTCTTCGATCAGATAGGCCTGGCGGGCACCGGCCTGGATCGTGGCCTCAAAGACAGCGCGCTTCTCGACCGACGTGACACCGGAGGGAACGCAGACGACAACACGCGGACGCGGAGTCCACGGATAGCGCTTCTCGGACGCCTTGTCGATAAAGTAGCGAAGCATGGCCTCGGTAACGTCGAAGTCGGCGATGACGCCGTCCTTCAGGGGACGAACGGCCACGATGTTGCCGGGCGTACGGCCGAGCATGCGCTTTGCCTCGATACCGACCGCCAGGATGCGCTCGTCATTCTTGTCGATGGCGACTACAGAGGGCTCGCGAATGACGATGCCCTTGCCGCGCACGGAGACAAGCGTATTGGCGGTGCCGAGGTCGATGGCAAGATCGCCCGCATAGCTACCGAAGAACATATCCATCAAAGAAAACAACGCAACTCCTGATGTGTTGGATGATTGCTGGAAAACTACTAGCTCATCATACTAGCGCAAGCCCGGCACCTCACTTGCGGTGAAGCGCCGGGCAAAGCTAAATCCCATAAGGTCACTACTGGTTGTCAGCAGCCGAGAAATCCATATCGAGCGAGGAAACGGCCCAGCCGATATGGTTGTCGGAGCGCACGAATTTGACGGTGTACTCCTGCTCGCCGCCCTTGGACAGCGATGCCTTCACCTTGGCGGTCGTCTCGGTCATGGACTGATCCATGCCCTCGACGGACACGGTGGCACCCTGCGGAATTGAGGAGATGATCATCGACTTGGCGTCCTCGGACAGGTTCGAGGCCAGGCAAGACTCGGCCTTTGCGGTGTCACCGTCGCCGGCAGCCTGGAACAGATCGGTAACGACAGACTCCTGAGACGGGAAGCCAAAGCCGCGCGTGTAGGCAAAGCCCAGACCGCCCGCGGCGATCAAAATGAGCAGAAGCAGCACGATGAAGACTTTGAGACCCGTGTGGCGATGGCGGCGACGAACCTTGGCCTGTTTACGATCCTGACGGTCCTGCTGGACCATCTCGGACTCGGACAGCGTAAAGAAGCCGGTGTCCGAGGGATCGGGCATAAACTGACCGGTCGCGCCCGTAGGATCGAGCGGATCGACGGCGGGAGCGTCCATCGCGGGCGCCGGAGCCGTGGCCATAGCCGTCTGGGCAGACAACGCGGCAAGCGAATCGTGCACGCGGGCAAGCTCGTCGGCCTGCTCGGAGGTGAGCTGATAGATGCCATCGGCAGTAGCGGCGTTAAAGGCGTCGAGTGCGTCGGAGGGACGGCCGGCGGCAGAAAGCGCCTGACCCATGCCGGCGTTGAGCGCACGCGTGTCATCGCGGGGGCCGGCAAAGTCGATAGCCGTGCGGTAGGTCTCCACGGCATCCGCGGGACGGCCGAGCTTAATGAAGCAACGACCGAGCTCGCCGAGTGCGGCGGCAGGAGCCGGATTGGCGCCGTCGATGGCAGCCTGACGGAAGGCGGTTCCCGCGTTGGCATAGTCGCCCGACTGGAACAGCGCATTGCCCAGGCCCAGATAGGCCTTAAACGGCGTGGCATAGGAAGCATCCTGCGTAGCGGCAGAGAACGCCTGGGCGGCCGTCGTGTAGTCACCCACGGCGGCGAGCGCCTTGCCGCGGTTGGTGAGCAGCGCGCCGCGCTTGCCGTAGGTGCCGTCGTTGAGGGCGGCGGCATAGGCCTCGGCGGCCTCGGCATACATGCCCAGGTGCATCAAGGCGTTGCCACGAAGGTGGTCGGCCTCGCCCATAATCTCATCGGGAGTCTTTGCCGCCCCAAGCATCTGGGCTGCAGCGGAAAAATCACCCGCGCGGTAAGCGGCGCGGCCCTGTTGGATCAGCTGGCTATTCAAGGAAGTCCCCTTTACTCGTGAACGATCTCGACATGGACGATCTCGTCGCCGGCACGCAGCTGCGAAATCACGTCGAGACCCTCGACCGTGGTACCAAAAACGGTGTAACCGGAATCGAGGTTATGCTGGGCACCCAGGCAGAAGTAGAACTGCGAACCCGCGGAATCGGGATCCATGGAACGCGCCATGGCAAGGGCGCCATCGACATGGCTGTTGCGCGGATTGGTGGCAAACTCGCCCTTGATGCAGTAGCCGGGGCCACCGGTACCGGGCATGCCGTCGGGGCCCTCAAGACCGGCAGCGACGTCGGCGCCGGACATGTCGCGGGTATTGGGGTCGCCGCCCTGGATAACAAAACCGGGCACATAGCGATGGAACTTAAGGCCATCATAGAAGCCCATCGTGGAAAGCTCGCAGAAGTTCGCGACATGAATGGGAGCGCCCTCGCCGTCAAACTTGACCTTGATGGTACCCTTCGACGTCTCGATTACGGCGCACTCGTCACCGACAAGCTGATACTCGGGCGTGTAGAGCTCTTTCTTAAAACCAAACATGTGGTTCCTTCCTCGTGCGTTTAAAGCATATTTGTACGAATTGTAGCAATAAGCACGGGCTTACATCAATTGCGCACGTAGGTTATGCCGACTATGGCGAACTAATTTTAGGAACGCTGCTGCGGCTTCCAGGAACCCACATTGGCGTCGTACTGGTTCAGCGCGCTGTTGCCACCCTGCGCGATGGGCGCCAGGATCTCGCTTTGGTGGGAACTCATCGACTCGCCATCGGGAATGGCCAGCGAGATATCCCAGCTCTGGCAGATCACGTCAACGCGCTCATACATCCACTCGGCAAGCTGCTTTAAGTGGGCGATGTCATCCGCATAGACCGTATCGTCCTGGTACTTAAGGTTGTTAAGCTCATCTTGCGTCTTTTTGATCTGGTCGCGCAGGGCGTAGGCACTCTGCGACAGCTCCTGACGGGTGGACAGCGGCGTTCGGAGATAGCCGTTGTTAAAGGAATCGATGACCTCGCCGATCTGGTCCTCGTCAGCGTAGGACACGATGGTCTGATACAGACCGTCGAGCCTGGTATAGAGCTGATCATCGGTGAGCACGGTTTCTTCCTGGACCACCTCCGCAGAATCGTCTTGCTTGGTATCGTCCTCAGTGGCCTCGCCCTTTTGGCGCGTGGGGAAGGTGGTCTGTGCAGCTTGGCCAAACTGGTCGTAGAAGCCGGGCATAACACCCATGGGATCGGTCGTCACGAACCAATAGGCACCGCCGCAAACGACGGCAAGGACCGCGATTACGATAAGCGGCTTGGGAATATGACGCTTGTGCTTGTGATAGGCGTCCTCGTCGGGGTGCACCTTGCGCTTGGGTTTTTGAGCATCGTCATGCAGGGAAACGGGCATGGGAATATCGACCTTGGGGATACCGAAATCCTTATCGAAAGCTGGCAGCACGCAGGTCTCATTGGGGTCGGCGGCGTCCGAAAGCACCGCAGCGGCAGAGGCCGGCGCATGCGGCACCTCGGTATCGATCTGCTCTTGCGTTAGGCGCGGAAAGCCCGCCGTGCGGCCCGCTGCCAGGTCGGATGCGGCCGCGTCCTCGGAGAGGATACCCGGAGCGGGGCGTCCGCATTTGGGGCACGTGCGATCATGCGGAGAAAGACGGGCACCGCAGCCCTCACAGAACACGAACTCGGTGTGCTCCGGACCATCGCCCGGACCCACATAGGCGTTGCAGTAGGGGCAGAACGAGGCGCCGTCCTCGATAGTCTTAAGGCAATGCGGGCAGATCACGGCATCCTCTTTTCGAAGCAATTCAAACAATCGATGTTAGAGCATAACATCGCCACGGCCCCACAGGAGCAAGGCACCAATTCAACATCGCCAGGGCGCGTAGTTATTTCTTCTTTTTGCTTGGCATCGAGACTTTGATGCCTTGGGCGGACTTGGTCACGCGGGAGCGCTTGACTCCGGTACTCTTCTTTTTCTTGGGCTGGGCCTGGACCACGCCCTCGAGTGCGCGGGCCTCGGCCTCACGAACGGTGCGAGCTTCGCGGCGCTGCGCCATGTCGGCGGCGACGCGCTTGGCAAAACGCTCGGCCGTCGAACCCGTCGAGCTCACCTTGCCGCCACCGCGACCCAAGCGGACGCGCACACCGCGGCCAAAACCAGTTGCGGCATGACGACGACGCGGCTTGAGCGAATCCATCATCGTGGCGAGCTTAAAGAACACCGAGCAGGTGATGACCACGATGACAGCCAAGATAACCATCTGGCCCATCAACAGGTTGGCAATAGACAGCAGCTTCGGGAATCCGATAACGCCCGTCAGGATGCCGGCAACTACAAACACAAAGAGCGCCACACGTAAGGGCGTGAGGGGCTGCGAGATACGCCAGATCAGGCTGACACTCGCCGTGCACGACGTAAGTAGGCACATCGTAGACAGCGTGAGCTGGTTAAAGCCGAACACGCGCGCCACAAAGATATCGAGCGCCGCGGCCAAAATGACCGCAAGCGACGCCGGCAGTGCCCGCTTGAGCACGTTCGTCAGGAACGACCCCTTCACGCGAGCATTGTTGGGCTCCAGGCCCAACACAAAGCCCGGCGCGCCGATGCAGAAGAAGTTGATGAGCGTCATCTGAATCGGCTCGAAAGGGTACGGCGGCAGTGCGATGCACAGCGCCGCCAGGCCCATCGAGAACAGCGTCTTGGTCAAGAACAGCGAAGCCGAACGCTGCAGGTTGTTGATGGAGCGACGGCCCTCGGCCACCACGGCGGGCATCGAGGCAAAGTCGTTGTCGACGAGCACGATCTCGGCCACGTTGCGCGCGGCATCGGAGCCGGCCGCCATGGCCACGGAGCAGTCGGCCTCCTTGAGCGCCAGCACGTCGTTGACGCCGTCGCCCGTCATGGCCACGGTGTGCTCGCGGCGCTTGAGCGCCTGCACGAGCTCGCGCTTCTGCTGCGGGGTCACACGACCAAAGACATGGTAGCGGTCCACTGCGGCATCGAGCTTGGCCGGCGTATCGAGCGTCGTGGCGTCCACATAAGCGTCCGCCCCCGGCACGCCCACCACGCGCGCGATCGACGACACCGTACGCGGGTCGTCGCCACTGATCACGTTGAGGGTCACGCCCTGCTCGTTAAAGTAGCCGATGGTCTCGGCCGCCGAGGTACGGATCTCGTCGCGTATGGTCACAAAGCCCACGGGCTCGGCCTCGCCCACCATATCGCCATCGGGCGTAAAGCCGTCCACGCGCGCCACCACGAGCACGCGGCAGGTATCGGCAAGCTCGGCGACACGGTTCTCGACCTGCGAAAACGCACGCTCCGAAAGCACAAACTGCGCAGCGCCCATCACATAGGAGCCCTGCGCAAACGAAGCGCCACTCCACTTTTTGGAGGACGAGAACGGAATGACCGACAGCGGCTCAGACACCTCGACCGGGCGATCGGCGTAATAGTTGAGCAGCGCCTGGCAGGTCTCGTTGGCATCGGCCGAAGTCGCACGCGCCACGTTAGCCAGCGCAAAATCGAGCACCGTGGTATCGACGGGGACGGCGGCGTCGCTCTCCCCCGCACCCATACCCTCGACCGGCAGCGGATACGTGCCCTCGACCTCCATGCGACCCGACGTGATGGTGCCCGTCTTGTCCAGGCACAGCACGTCGACGCGCGCGAGCGTCTCGATGCAGTAGAGCTGCTGCGCCAGCACCTTGCGGCGGGCCAGGCGCACCGTGGCGATGGCGAGCACCGACGAGGTCAGCAGCACCAGGCCTTGCGGGATCATGCCCAGCAGGGCGCCCACCGTGGACAGCAGCGCCGACGAGGGCACGCGGCCGGCCAGCAGCTCGGAGAAGCACCACGAAAGCGCGCTATCGCCCGGGGTTCCCGCGGCATCCCACAGCTCGCTCACACTCGAGGAAAACAACGCCAAACCGAGCGGGATCATGATGATGCTCGCAAACCGCACGATGGCGTTAAGCGCGTTCATGATCTCGGAATTGACCTTTTTGACGTACTTGGCCTCGTTATTAATTTTGGCTACGTAGTTGTCGGCGCCGACATGGATCACGCGGGCGCGCAGCAGGCCCGAGTCGATAAAGCTGCCGCTCATGAGCTCGGAACCGGGCTGTTTCTTAATAAGATCGCTCTCGCCCGTCAGCAGGCTCTCATTCACGAGCGCCTCGCCCGAAACCACCACGGCGTCAGCGGGGATCTGGTCGCCGCGCCCCAAGCGGATGATGTCATCGAGCACGATCTGGTCCAGGTCGAGCTCCACCTCGGCGCCGTCGCGCACCGCGATGGCCTTCTTGGAGGTCAGCAGTGTGAGCTTATCGACCATCTTCTTGGAACGCATGGATTGAATGACGCCAATAGCAGTATTGAGGAACACCACGAACAGGAACGTCAGATTCTTAAACGAACCGGTCAAAATGACCAGGAACGCCAAGATCACGTTGATCAAATTGAACAGCGTGCAGAGGTTCTCGATGATGAGCTCTTTGACCGACTTGGTCTTGAGCTCCATGTTGCGGTTGATCTTACCGGCGGCGATGCGCTCCTCGACCTCGGCGGTCGAGAGTCCGCGCTCGATATCCGTTGCTGCCATACCACATCCCATCACGTCGCGTCGGTATAAGAAAAACCGCCCGGACCATGCGAGGTTCGGACGGCCTTACGTTCGATGGTGCCCCATGTTGGATTCGAACCAACGGCCTTCTGCTCCGGAGGCAGACGCTCTAATCCCCTGAGCTAATAGGGCGAACGGTTGGCATTATACCCAAGTGCGCCACGGGCTAACAAAATAATAGAAAAAGCTTTGCAATTACGTGGAAGACGCGCCGCGACGGCACGCTTTAGAACGCAAAAGTGAGCTTAATAGTATAAACTCACATGCACCATATAAAACGGCTCGCAATGCGGGCCGTTTTTGCAAGGGTTATCCATCGAGGTGAGAGGCACACCATGATTGCAATTTTAAAAGAGAGCGCCAGCGACGAGGCCGTCAGCCATATCGTCAGCTGGATTGAGAAAAAGGGCCTGAAGACCGATGTCTCGCGCGGCGAGAACGAGACGATCATCGGCCTGGTGGGCGATACGACCAAGATTGACCCGTTCCTGCTCGAGTCCATGGATGTCGTCGAGCGCGTGCAGCGCGTCTCCGAGCCGTTCAAGCGCGCCAACCGCAAGTTCCACCCCGAGGACTCCGTCATCGACTGCGGCCACGGCGTCAAGATCGGCGGCGATCAGTTCCAGGTCATCGCCGGCCCGTGCTCCGTCGAGGGCGAGAACCTCATCCGCATCGCCCGCCGCGTGAAGGCCGCCGGTGCCACGATGCTGCGCGGCGGTGCCTACAAGCCCCGCACTTCCCCGTACGCCTACCAGGGCATGGGCCCCGCCGGTCTGGACCTGCTGTGCGAGGCATCTGCCGAGCTCGACATGCCGATCGTCACTGAGATCATGGACCCGCGCGACGTGCAGGTCTTCCTGGACAAGAAGATCGACGTCATGCAGATCGGCGCCCGCAACGCCCAGAACTTCCCTCTGCTCAAAGAGGTCGGCAAGACCAAGACTCCGATCTTGCTTAAGCGCGGCATGTCCGGCACGATCGATGAGCTGCTCATGGCCGCCGAGTACATCATGAGCGAGGGCAACGACAACGTCATCCTGTGCGAGCGCGGCATCCGCACCTTCGAGACCCGCACCCGCAACACCTTCGACCTCAATGCCGTGCCGGTGCTGCACCACCTGTCGCACCTGCCCGTCGTCGCCGACCCCAGCCACGCCACCGGCTACACCCGCTACGTTGAGCCCATGGCGCTCGCCGCGACCGCCTGCGGTGCCAACGGCCTAGAGATCGAGGTCCACGACGAGCCCAGCCGCGCATGGTCCGACGGCGCTCAGGCCCTCACCCCCGATCAGTTCGACGACACTATGCGCCGCATCCGAGCCATTCGCGAGGTTGTCTGCCATGAGACCATGGAGTAGCCCATGGGTACAGTGAGAAACGCGCGCGTTAACCAGGGCGGCCCCAAGTGCGCCGGCATCGTCGGCCTGGGCCTCATCGGCGGCAGCTTTGCCCGCGGCTATGCGCAGGCGGGCGTCCGCGTGCTGGCCTGGGACCCCGATGACGATGTCATGACGGCCGCCAGCATGGGCACTGTCGCCGGAGAGCTTAACGACAAGACGCTCGGCGAATGCGACATCATCGTCCTTGCCTGCTATCCCGAGGCATGCATCGAGTGGCTCGAGGCGCACGCCCAGGCGCTCGCCGACGCCACCGACACCGAGGCCATCATGGGCCCCGTGGTGATCGACACGGTGGGCGTCAAGGGCATCGTGTGCGAGCGCGCCTTTGAGCTAGCCCGCGAGCACGGCTTTTACTTTGTGGGCGCGCACCCCATGGCGGGCACGCAGTACTCGGGCTATGCGCACTCCCGCGCCGACCTGTTCCAGGGCGCCCCGCTCGTGCTCGTACCGCCCGCGGTGGACGATGCGCTCAAACTGGAGCTTTTGGGCCAGGTGCGCGAGATGGTACGCCCCTTGGGCTTTGGCAAGTTCAGCGTGACCAGCGCCGCCGAGCACGACCGCGTCATCGCCTTTACGAGCCAGCTCGCGCACGTCGTCTCCAACGCCTATGTTAAGAGCCCGACCGCTCAGGTCCACCACGGCTTTTCGGCCGGCAGCTACCGCGATCTCACCCGCGTGGCGCACCTCAACCCGCAAATGTGGTCCGAGCTCATGATCGACGACGCCGACGCGCTCGCCTTTGAGATCGACCATCTGATCGAATCGCTTGGCGCCTACAGCCGCGCCCTTAAGGACCGCGACCAGCGCTATCTGGAGAATCTCCTTGCCGAGGGCGACCGCATTAAGCGCGCGCTCGACGACGAGGCCTCCCACTAGACCACCCATCACGCCAGGTCGAAAGGACCGAAGCTTATGGCGATTACTATCGATATCGACACCGCACGCCCCTACCAGGTGCATGTGGGCACGTTTTTGCTGGAGCAGGCAGGTCCGCTCGTCCGCACCACCGCCGGCGGCACCCGCGCCGTCATCGTGACGGACACCAACGTGGGCCCGCTCTATCAGATGCCCGTTAAGCAGAGCCTGGAGGCGTCAGGCTACGAGGTGAGCATCTGCACCTTCGAAGCCGGCGAGGCCCATAAGCGCGCCGAAACCTATGTTGCCATTTTGGAGTTTGTGGCCGAGCACGAGCTTTCGCGCTCCGACGTGATCGTGGCACTCGGCGGCGGTGTCGTGGGCGACGTGGCGGGCTTTGTGGCCGCCACCTACATGCGCGGCTGCAAGTTTGTGCAGATCCCGACGAGCCTGCTCGCCATGGTGGATTCGTCGGTGGGCGGCAAGACCGCCATCGACCTGGCTGCCGGCAAGAACTTGGCCGGCGCCTTTTGGCAGCCGAGCGTGGTTATCGCCGACGTGGGGTGCCTGGCCACCCTCACGCCCGAGCAGTTCGCCGACGGCTGCGGCGAGGTCGTCAAGCACGCCGTGATCGCCGACCCGGAGCTTTTCGCCGAGCTGGAGAAGACCCCGCTCACGCTGGAGCTGCTCAACCGCGATGTGGCCCGCGTAGCGCTCATCATCGCCCGCAATATCGACATCAAGCGCGCCGTGGTCGTCGCCGACGAGCGCGAAACCAACCAGCGCAAGCTCCTCAACTTTGGACACAGCGCCGGACACGCCGTCGAGGCCTGCGAGCACTTTGAGCTGGGACACGGCAACTGCGTGTCGATCGGCATGGGCATCATCACGCGAGCCGCGGCCCTGCACGGCGTTTGCGATGCCGAGCTGCCCGGTCGTATTGAGGAACTCTGCGCGCGCCACGGTCTCAAGACCCGCTGCGAGCTTTCGGCCGACGCCGTCTTTGCCGAGGCGCTCCATGATAAAAAGCGCACGGGCGACACCATCGACCTGGTAATTCCGCACGGTATTGGCCGCTGCAGCATCGACCGCACGCCGCTTTCCACCTTCCACGATTTAATTGCCGAGGGCCTCGGCCAGAAGGGAGACGCTTCCGCATGCTAGCCCGCATCACCCCGTCCCCGCTCAAGGGCACTGTTCCCGCCATCGCGTCCAAGTCGATGGCGCACCGCCTGATCATCTGCGCCGCACTCGCCAACGGCGAGACGCACGTCACCTGCAATACCACCTGCGCCGATATCGAGGCCACGGTGCGCTGCCTTACGGCGCTGGGTGCCCGCATCGAAACCGTCGAGGACGGCTTCCAGGTCCACCCCACCATGAAGAGTATTGAGTTTGGTCTGCTCAAGGCACTTGCCGGCGGCACGCTCGACTGCGGCGAGAGCGGCTCCACCCTCCGCTTTATGCTGCCCGTCGCTTGCGCGCTGGGCGCAGAGGCCACCTTTGTGGGCCAGGGCCGTCTGGGCGCACGCCCCCTCTCCCCGCTCTCGGACGAGATCATCGCTGCCGGCTGCGACCTGCAGGGTCTGGGCGGCTTTCCGCTCAAGACGAGCGGCCGCATGCGCCCGGGCACCTTTATGCTACCGGGCAATGTAAGCTCGCAGTATATCTCGGGCCTGCTGTTGGCGGCCCCGCTGCTGTCCCAGCCCTCCTGCGTGCAGGTAACCGGACTCATCGAGAGCCGCCCCTACATCAACCTGACGATCCAGGCCATGAAGGCCTTTGGCGTCGAGGTCAACGTCGAGCGCATCCCCGCCAAGAATGGCAAGCCAGAGGTCACAAACTTCCGCGTAAACAGCGGCTCGTACCGCACGCCCGGCAGCGTGGCCGTCGAGGGCGATTGGTCCAACGCCGCCTTTTGGCTGTGCGCCGGCGCCATCGGCTCCGACCCCATCACTGTCGAGGGCGTGTCGCTGAGCTCCGCACAGGGCGACCGTAACGTGCTTGCCGCGCTTTCGCGCTTTGGCGCCCGCATCGTGCGCTCCACCAACGCCGCCACTGTGCAGTCCGACAAGCTCGCCGGCTTCGAGATGAGCGCCCACGACATTCCCGACCTAGTGCCCGTTATCTCTGCCGTGGCATCGCTGGCGCAGGGCCGCACGTTCATCCGCGATTGCGCCCGTCTGCGCATCAAGGAATCCGACCGTCTGGTCACCACCACCCGCGAGCTCACCGCGCTGGGCACGCAGGTGCGCATTGCCGGCGATGACCTCATCATCAAGGGTGTCGATGCCTTCACCGGCGGCGAGGTCGATTCGCACAACGACCATCGCATCGCCATGATGGCCGCTATCGCCGCGAGCCGCGCCACCGGCGAGGTCGTGATCCACGGCGCCGAGGCCGTCAACAAGTCCTATCCCGATTTCTTCGACCACTACCGCCTGCTGGGCGGCAAGGTCACACTCGAGGAGGAATAACATGTCCTCGACCTTTGGCAACGTCTTGCACTTAAGCATCTTCGGCCAGTCGCACTCCCCCGCCATCGGCTGCTCACTCGATGGCATCCCGGCGGGCATCGCCGTGGACCAGGAGCAGCTGCAGGCCTTCCTTGACCGTCGCGCCCCCGGTCGCGACGAGACCGCAACCAAGCGCCGCGAGGCTGACGCCGCGCACATCATCGCCGGTGTGGTCGATGGACATACCACCGGCGCGCCCATCGCCGCGATTATCGAGAACACCAACACGCGCTCCAAGGATTACTCCGAGCTGCGCCGCAAGCCCCGCCCCGGACATGCGGACTTCCCTGCGCGCGTGAAGTATCACAACATGCACGATGTCGCCGGTGGCGGGCACTTCTCCGGCCGCCTAACGGCACCCCTGTGCATCGCCGGCGGCATTGCGCTGCAGGCACTCGAGGCCCGCGGCATTAAAGTAATGGCGCACGTCGCGCAGATCGGCGGCATCTCCGACCTGCCGATGGACGATATGGTCTATCGCGAGGCCGACCGCAAAGCGATCCTAACGAACGATCTTCCTTGCATTGACGCCGCCGCAGCCGGCCGCATGCGTGAGGAGATCCTAGCCGCACGCGACGAACTCGACAGCATCGGCGGCATCGTGGAGTGCGGCATCTACGGACTTCCCGCAGGCATCGGCGACCCCATGTTCGACGGCATCGAGAACCGCATCGCGCAGATCGCGTTTGGCATTCCCGCCGTAAAGGGCGTGGAGTTTGGCATGGGCTTTGCCGTGGCCGCCATGCGCGGCAGCGAGAACAATGATCCGTATCGCATCGATGCCGAGACCGGCGAGATCGAGGTCGAGTCCAACAACGCCGGCGGCATCCTGGGCGGTATTTCGACCGGCGCGCCCGTCATGTGGCGCATGGCCGTAAAGCCGACGCCCTCCATTGGCCGCGAGCAGCAGACGGTGGACATGGACGCTATGGAAAATGCCGAGCTCTCGGTCCACGGCCGCCACGATCCCTGCATCGTCCCCCGAGCTGTCCCCGTAGCCGAGGCAGCCGCCGCCCTTGCCATCTGGGACGCCCTCCTCGAAGACGCCGCCCAGCGCTAACTACCCACCCCTCAACATCCCCCGACACGTGAAAGGGGTCTCCATGGACCTTGCTGACATCCGCCAGGCCATCGATGGCATCGACACCACGCTCCTCAACAGCTTTGTCGAGCGCATGGACATTGCCACCGAGGTCGCCAAGTCAAAATTCGAGATGGGCAAGGCCGTCTTCGACCCCGCCCGTGAGCGCTCCAAGCTCAACAACCTCGCCAGCCGCGCGCCCGAGCGCTACGAGGCGCAGACCATCACCCTGTTCCGTCTCCTCATGAGCATGAGCAAGGCCGAGCAGCAGCGCTACATCAACGAACTCAAGGGCATCACGCTCTCGCAAAGGGCACACGCCACGGCCGAGGCCTTCGATACGCCCTTCCCCCAGACGGCCACCGTCGCCTGCCAGGGTGTTGAGGGCGCTTACAGTCAAATCGCCGCGTGCAAACTCTTCGACGTGCCCGACATCGCGTTTTTCGAGACCTTCGAGGGCGTTATGCGCGCCGTGCGCGACGGCTTCTGCGAGTTTGGCGTGCTGCCCATCGAGAACTCCACCGCCGGCTCAGTCAACGCTGTCTACGACCTGCTCGCCCAGTTCGACTTCCACATCGTGCGCTCGCTTCGCCTCAAAATCGACCACAACTTGCTCGTCAAGCCCGGCGCCAAGCTTGCGGACGTGCACGAGGTCTACAGCCACGGCCAGGCCATTGCCCAATGCGCCGGCTTTATCGAGGCGCACGACCTGCACGCCACCAAGTACCCCAACACGGCCATGTCGGCCGAGATGGTCGCCAGCTCCGAACGCACCGATGTTGCCGCGATCGCATCGCGCAGCTGCGCCGCACTCTACGGCCTGGAGGTACTGGAGCCCAACATCCAGGACTCGGACAACAACTACACGCGCTTTGTCGTCATCAGCCGCGAGCCACGCGTCTACCCCGGCGCCAACCGCACCTCGCTCATGATTACCACGGCCAACGAGCCGGGCGCACTCTATCGCGTACTCGAGCGCTTCTACGCGCTCAATATCAACCTCATCAAGCTCGAGAGCCGCCCCATCCCCGGGCACGACTTTGAGTTTATGTTCTACTTTGACCTGGACTGCCCCTTTGGCAGCAAGGCCCTCGATGACCTGCTCGATTCCATCGACGACGTGTGCGAGAGCTTCACCTACTTTGGCAGTTACACGGAGGTGCTCTAGATGACCGATGTCGCCGCAACCCGCCCCTACGGAGTGCTGGGCCGCGTGCTGGGCCACAGCTACACCCCGACCATCTACAAGGAGCTCGCGGGGCTCGAGTACGTACGATTTGAGCGCGAGCCCGAGGACCTCCAGGCTTTTATGACGGGTGACGAATGGGAGGGCACCAACGTGACCATCCCCTACAAGCGCGCCGTCATGGAATACCTGGACGAGCTGAGTCCACTCGCCGAGCGTATGGGAAACGTCAACACCATCACGCGCCTGCCCGACGGCCGCCTGCGCGGCGACAACACCGACTACTTCGGTTTCCAGTGCCTGGTCGAGGAGCTGGGTGTGGAGATTGCCGGCAAGAAGGTCCTCGTGCTCGGAGCCACCGGAGGCGCCGGCACCACGGCCAGCATGGTGCTGGGCGACCTGGGCGCGCTCGTGGTGCCCGTGGGACGCGCGAGCGAGGTCAACTACGGTAACATCGCACAGCAGTCCGACGCCGCGTTGCTCGTCAACTGCACGCCTGCCGGTATGTTCCCCCACTGCCCCGACGCGCCTTGCACGCTCGAGGGCCTCGACGCGCTCGAGGGCGTCATCGATATCGTTTACAACCCCGCTCGCACGGGACTCATGCTCGAGGCCGAGCGTCGCGGCATCCCCTGCATCGGCGGTCTGCTCATGCTTGTAGCCCAGGCGGCGCAAGCCGTCGAGCGCTATACCGGCCAGGTCACCCCGCGCGGGCGCATCCTGGACGTGACGGAGCGCCTGTCTCACCGCGAGCAGAACATCGCCCTGATCGGCATGCCGGGCTCGGGCAAAACCCGCGTGGGTGAGCAGATCGCCCTGCTCACCGGCCGCGAGCACATCGACCTGGACCGCGCCCTCGAGGAGCGCCTGGGCATGCCCTGCGCCGACTTTATCGTCGAGCGCGGCGAGGCGGCGTTCCGCGAACAGGAGACGGCGGCGCTGGCCGACATCTCCAAGCGCAGCGGCCTGGTGCTTTCCACCGGCGGCGGCGTGGTCACGCGCGACGAGAACTACCCGCTGCTGCACCAGAACAGCCAGATTGTGATGCTCAACCGCAAGCTCGACGAGCTCGCCCACAAGGGTCGCCCCATCACCGCCCGCGATGGCATCGACAAGCTGGCCGAGCAGCGCATGCCGCGCTACCGCGCCTGGGCCGACTACCTCATCGACTCGCGCGATTGCGCCGCCAACACCGCCCAAGCCCTCCTCGACACCCTCCCACCCGCTCTCTAATCAAAACCACCACAAAGGGGACAGGCGCCCTTGTGGTGGTTTCTCGACTGCAAAGGAAGCAACCATGAAAGTACTCGTCATCAACGGTCCCAACCTCAACATGCTTGGCATTCGCGAGCCGGGCATCTATGGCAGCGACAACTACGACCGCTTAGTGCAGATCTGCCAGGAAGCGGGCGCCGCACAGGACTTCGACGAGGTCGAGGTCTTCCAGTCTAACCACGAAGGCAGCATCGTCGACAAGATCCAGGAGGCATACGGCAAGGTCGACGGCATCGTCATCAACCCGGCAGCTTACACGCATACGAGCGTGGCGATCCTCGACGCCCTCAAGGCCGTCGCCATCCCTGCCGTCGAGGTCCACATCAGCGCCGTCGAGACGCGCGAGGACTTCCGTCAGGTGAGCTATGCACGCCTGGCATGCTTTGCCACCATCACCGGCGAAGGCCTCCAAGGCTACGCTCACGCGCTGGAGCTGCTGAAAGGGTATCTGCTACACTAATCACTGGGGGAAATGAGTCAGAAAGGTTTGTCCCTAAACTAAAGTAACTGTCCAATTGACATACAAAGGAGCATATCCATGTCCCAGTACGATTACCTTGTCGTCGGTGCCGGCCTTTCGGGCGCCGTCTTTGCCAATGCCGCCAAGCGCGCCGGCAAATCGGTCCTGGTCATCGATCGCCGCGATCACATTGCCGGCAACATCTACACCGAGGATGTCGAGGGCATCCAGGTGCACCGCTACGGCGCGCATATCTTCCACACTTCCATGAAGGATGTCTGGGACTACGTCAACCGCTTCGCCGAGTTCAACAACTACGTCAACTCGCCGGTAGCCAACTTCCACGGCAACATGTACAACATGCCCTTCAACATGAACACCTTCGCCAAGATGTGGCCGGGCGTCGTCACGCCGGCGGACGCCAAGGCCAAGATCGCCGAGCAGGTGGCCGCCGAGAACATCGGCGAGCCGCAGAACCTCGAGGAGCAGGCACTGTCGCTCGTCGGCCGCGACATCTTCGAGACGCTCGTGAAGGGTTACACCGAGAAGCAGTGGGGCCGCGACTGCAAGGACCTGCCCGCGAGCATCATCAAGCGCCTCCCCTGCCGCTTTACCTACGACAACAACTATTTCAACGACCGCTACCAGGGCATCCCCATGGGCGGCTACACCAAGATGGTCGCCAACATGCTCGAGGGCGTCGAGGTGCGCTGCGGCGTGGAATACAAGGAGCTGATCGCCGCCGAGCCCGATATCGCCGCCAAGACGATCTACTGCGGCCCCATCGACGCGTTCTACGACTTTAAGCTGGGCACGCTCGAGTACCGCAGCCTGCGCTTTGAGACCGAGACCCTCGACGAGCAGGACCACCAGGGCGTGGCCGTGGTCAACTACACCGAGCGCGAGGTCCCCTACACGCGCATCATCGAGCACAAGCACTTTGAGTTCGGCACGCAGGACAAGACCGTCATCACGCGCGAGTACCCGGCCGACTGGAAGCCCGGCGACGAGCCCTACTACCCCATCAACGACGCCAAGAACGAGGCCCTGTACAAGCAGTACGAGGAGCTGGCGGCGCAGGAGGGCGACGTGATCTTTGCCGGTCGTCTGGGCGGCTACAAGTACTACGACATGGACAAGGCCATCGCCGCGGCATTCGAACTCGTCCGCAACGAGCTAGGTGTGGAGCCCACGGAGGCGTAGGATTAAGCATTAATAATTGCCGGCTACTCTGAATGCTAGACGACATTTGGTTTAAGAGTTGCGCATAACAGTCCATAACGCCTTTTTGATAAAAGTCTCCCCCGCTCACGCATTGGAGGGTTCGAACAAATGACATTTGCTCGAACCCTCCAATGGATAGTAAAACGGAAAGTAATGCCTTCAGCTGTTCAGGTTCGCGATAGCATCTGACAAAACCGAACGCAAAGGAACCATTAATGCAGCTTACGCATAAACAGTTTAACGTTCTCTATGCCCTGAGCAGACGTCCCGGCATTACGCAACAACAACTTGCGAGCGAGTGCGAGATTGGGCTTACAGCGGCAAATGCCGCCGTAATAGACCTCTCAGAAGCCGGCCTCATCAAGGACGCCCGTCTCACGCCTAAGGGCATGACCGCGCTAAAACCCTACGCCGTGGACAATGCTGTTATCCTTGCGGCAGGCCTCTCCAGTCGCTTCGCCCCCATCTCCTATGAACGCCCCAAGGGGCTTCTCAAAGTTCGTGGCGAAGTCCTGATCGAGCGCCAAATTGAACAGCTACACGAAGCCGGGATTTTCGACATCGTCGTCGTTGTGGGATACAAGAAGGAGTCCTTCTACTACCTCGAGGACAAATACGGCGTTAAGGTCATCGTGAATTGCGCCTACGCTGAGCGCAATAACAATTCCTCGATTATGCTCGTGCGTGAGATGTTGGGCAATACGTACATCTGCTCCTCGGACAACTATTTCGAGAAGAACCCTTTCACAGACCATGCCTGGAAGGCCTACTACTCAGCCGAGTTCAACCAGGGCCAGACACCTGAATGGTGCCTGGAAACCGACACCCACGACCGCATCACCAAAGTTAGGGTCGGCGGGTCCGATGCATGGTATATGATTGGCCACGCTTATTTCGATCGAGAGTTCTCAACTCGTTTTCGAGAGATTCTTGAGGCAGAATACGACCTCCCCCAAACCCGCAACAAACTCTGGGAAGATCTCTATGCCGATCATATCAACGAGCTTGACATGCAAATCCGCAGGTACGACCCGCCCACCATCCACGAGTTCGACTCACTCGACGAGCTGCGCAACTTCGACCCTCTTTTCATCGAAAACCTTGATTCCGAGATTTTCGACAACATCGTTGCCGTCTTGGGATGCGATAAATCCGAAATTCGCGACGTCTATCCGCTCAAACAGGGACTTACGAACCTCAGCTGCCACTTTACGACCGATGACGGCGAGTGGGTCTACCGACACCCCGGCGTAGGAACCGAGCTCCTTGTAGACCGCAAAGCCGAAAAAACCGCACTCGAGACTGCACGCACGCTCGGCCTTGACTCCACCTTTGTTTTTGCGAATCCCCGCCGCGGCTGGAAGGTGTCACGATTTGTGAAGAATTGTAGAAACCTCGACGTTCACGACGACGCCCAATTGGCCCAAGCCATGCAAATGGCCCGCAGTCTTCACGATAGCGGTGCAAAAGTTAATCGCTGTTTTAGCTTCTATGAAGAGGGAAGGGGCTACGAACGTGCCATTCTAAAACACGGGCTCATCGATGTGCCGGATTTGCCCGAGATGGACACGCAGGCAGCCGAACTGAACAGAATGCTCATTGCCGACGGTGGCGATCCAGTCCTCTGCCACAACGATTTCTTTAGTCTCAACTTCCTCGTAAGCGGCGACGGCCATGTCGATCTCATTGACTGGGAATACGCCGGTATGAGTGACTATGCCAACGATTTTGGAACATTCTGTGTTTGTGAACAGTTAACCGAGAAGAAAATGTGCAGGGCACTAGAGCATTACTTCAGCCGCAAGCCAACCGATGCAGAATGGCGTCACAACCTGGGCCAGGTGGGCATGGCGGGCTGGTGCTGGTACACATGGGCGCTGCTTAAAGAGGCAGAAGGCGATAACGTTGGCGAGTGGTCCCATATCTACTACCATTATGCCAAAACTTACCTTAAGAAGGCGCTCGAGCTTTACAAGGAGCACAACGGGTAAGCAGCGGATTATCTCCCCATCACATATTTAAAAGGAACAAGGTCAAGGCGGCATCCTCAGCGGCGACGACCGCCATGGCAAGGGGTGCCGAGACGATATGAGCAGGACATAAACATTGAGAGCCCCTGCTGCATGAAAGACCGCGGATTAGGCCGACAATGGTGAGTGTCTAATCCAGCCGCGGCGGCCACGCCGCATTCATGGAAGGGGCTCCCATGCTCGATACTACCACCTTCGTCGGCCTCGACGTCCACGCCCGCTCGATAAAGGCCGTCTCCCTCGACGTCATGACCGGGGAGGTGCGCGCCGCGACCTTCGGCTACGACGCCGGCGCCGTCGCGGAGTGGGTCCGCTCCGTGGACCCCGGGGCCAGGTGCGTGTACGAGTCCGGGGTCACGGGCTTCGACCTGCAGAAGAGGCTCTCCGGCCTGGGTGTCGACTGCGTGGTCGGCGCCGTCTCGAAGATGATCAAGCCCAGCGCGGACAGGCGCAGGAAGAACGACCGCAACGACGCCGAGTTCCTCGCCCGCATGCTGTCGGTCGGCAACGTGGTCGAGGTGTGGGTCCCCGACGACGAGTGCGAGGCCGCCCGCGACCTGACCAGGGCGCTCGAGGACGCGAGGGACGACCTCTCGCGCTCGAAGCAGCGGCTCTCCAAGTTCCCGCTAAGGCACGGGCTCGTCTTCGACGAGAGGACGCCCACCGGCCGCAGGAAGGGCAACTGGACCCGGGCGCACTGGTCCTGGATCGAGTCGATTAGGTTCGCGGAGGGGGCCGACGAGGAGGTGCTCGCCTACTACGTCGACGCGGTCAGGCGGGCGGCGGAGGAGAAGGCGAGGCTCGAGGGGCTCGTCGAGGCCGAGGCCCGCAAGCCCAGGTGGCGGAAGAGGGTCGACTCCCTGCGCTGCCTCAAGGGCGTCGACACCGCTTCCGCCGCCGACCTCGTGTTCGAGGCCGGCGAGTTCTCGAGGTTCAGGAACGCCCGCTCGTTCGCCGCGTGGGTCGGCCTGACGCCCTCCGAGCACTCCAGCGGGGAGAGCGACCGCAGGGGCGCGATCACCAAGGCCGGCAACAAGCACCTGAGGAAGACGCTGGTCGAGGCCGCGTGGCACTACCTGACGTGCTCGGGGCGGCCGAAGGACCTCGCCAGGGGCCAGGCCCCGGACCGGGGCGCCCGGAGGCATGCCGCCAAGGGCGTGCGGAGGCTGGTCGAGAGGCGGGGGGGG
>NZ_QROQ01000006.1:97815-98206 GCF_003475115.1 Collinsella sp. AF37-9
GAGGCATGCCGCCAAGGGCGTGCGGAGGCTGGTCGAGAGGCGGGAGGCGCTGCTCGCGCGCGGGGTCCACGGCAGCAAGGCGAACGTCGCCACGGCGCGCGAGCTCGCCTGCTGGGTGTGGGCGGTCGGCCTCATGGCCGAGGGGGCGTAGGGGGGCGGTCCCCCGCACATAAGCCAGTCACCCCGGAAGCGGTTCGATCCGAAGCCGTTGAGGCGAACCTCAGGTCCCTTTTCTGCGAGCGCCCAGGGCGCCACACGCGTGCACAGACTGTCGGTTCGACGTAGAAGCCTCAGCCGTAGCAACGGATTGCCCAGCGAGAGATCGCCGCGGGCGGATATTAAACTGCAAAGACGAGCGTCGGTAAGACACGCCGAGGTCGCCGCGGACGGG
>NZ_QROQ01000060.1:0-1484 GCF_003475115.1 Collinsella sp. AF37-9
GATCGCGTCGAAAATGTTGGTGTAAGGGTGGCTCCCTAGCGTCCGTTTAACGAAGAGCGGCCTTCGTCCTAGAATCTGAAATCACCACAACAACAGGTTCTAGGAAAGGACGAAGACCGCTATGGAAATCTTATCAGACCCGAAGCCGGACATGCTCGCCATGCCGCGGTTCGACGACGGTGCCATCGACATGCAGGAGCTGCTCAGGCGCCTCGCCGAGCAGGTCGTAAACGCCGTGATGGACGCCGAGGCCGACCAGCTGTGCGGCGGCGGGGCGAACAGCCGCAACGGCTACCGGGAGCGCGGCCTCGCCACCTGCGTCGGCACGCTGACGCTGCGCATCCCGAAGCTCCGCACCGGCAGCTTCTTCCCGGACGACGTGATCGAGCGCTACCAGCGCGCGGACCGCGCCCTCGTGGCCGCCGTCGCCGAGATGTACGCCACCGGCACGAGCACCCGCAAGGTGCGGCGCGTCGCGGAGAAGATGGGCGTGTCCAGGCTCTCCAAGGACCAGGTGAGCGCCATCGCGTCGAACCTTGACGCCGACATCGAGGAGCTCTGCGCGAGGCCCCTCGACGGCTCGCCGGTGCCCTACGTCTGGCTCGACGCCACCTACGTCAAGTGCCGCCGCGGGGGCCGCGTGGCCTCCACGGCCGTCGTCACGGCCATCGGCTGCGACGCGGGCGGCTGGAGGCGCGTGCTGGGCGTCGGCGTGGTGGACACGGAGTCGTACGACTCGTGGCTGGCATTCCTCAGGAAAATCCGCGACCGCGGCGTCTCCGGCGTGGAGCTCGTCGTCTCCGACGCGCACGCGGGCCTCGTCGCGGCCGCGGCGGAGGTCTTCCAGGGGGCGGCATGGCAGCGCTGCGCCGTCCACCTCATGCGCGACTGCATGCGCGAGGCGGGCTCCTGGCAGCTCAGGCGCCGCGTGGGCAGGATCGTCTCGCAGGTGTTCCGCGGGCGCGACGCCGCCACCGTGACCGCCATGTACCACGTGGCGTGCGACATGCTGGAGGGGTGCTGCCCGAGGGCGGCGGCGATCCTCGAGGAGGCCGAGCCGGACGCCCTGGCATACCTCGACTTCCCGCCGTCGCACTGGAAGCGCCTGCGCACCAACAACGTCCAGGAGCGGACGAACCGCGAGATAAAGCGCAGGTCGAGGGTGGTGCAGGCGTTC
This sequence comes from Collinsella sp. AF37-9, assembly GCF_003475115.1. Lineage (NCBI taxonomy): Bacteria > Bacillati > Actinomycetota > Coriobacteriia > Coriobacteriales > Coriobacteriaceae > Collinsella > Collinsella sp. AF37-9. Next base: position 1,178 of record NZ_QROQ01000060.1, read on the forward strand.
CCCTCGACGGCGTCGCTGGTGCGGCTGGCAGGCGCGGTCATGTGCGAGCAGGACGAGGCATGGCAGGAATCCAGGTACTTCTCGGAGGCGAAGATGAGGGAGCTCTACGACGAGGGCCGCACGCGCGGGCTCGACGGGACGGTCGACTGGTCGCGGCTGGAGGCTGAGGCCAGGAAGATGATCGAATCCGGCCTCGAGCTTGCGGACAGGATCGAGGCGGCATAGGATATCAACCGTATTCCAGGTTCTTGGACGCCGGGCCGACTCGCTTCGGATCGGACGCTACACCAACTTTCTCGACACTACC
>NZ_QROQ01000061.1:0-1456 GCF_003475115.1 Collinsella sp. AF37-9
GTGAACTGCCTCCCATTTCTTGGACATCGGGAAATGGGAGGTTTTCCATGAGTATAGATCTCAGGTCGAAGCACGATCTGGAGTCCAGGAGGCGGGCCGTCGAGCTCTTCGACGCCGGCGTCGGCTGCAAGCCGGCGGCCGAGGCCCTGTCCGTCCCCCGCGAGACCGTGAGAGAATGGCAGTGGGTATACCGGGCGTTCGGAAGCGAGGCGCTGCTGTCCATGGACGGGAAACAATCCAGTTACACATTCGAGCAGAGGGTCGCCGCGGCGTCGGCCGTGGTCGACGACGGGATGGCGAAGGCCGACGCCATGGCCGAGTTCGGGATCAGGTCGAAATCCCCGCTGGAGCGCTGGTGCAGGCTCTACCGCGAGGGCGGCGCCGAGGCGCTGCGGCCCCGCCCGAAGGGCAGACCGAGGGGGTCGAGGTCGAAACCCCGGGCCCGCACCCGCGAGCAGGAGCTCGAGGAGCGCTGCCGCAGGCTCGAGGCCGAGGTCGCCTACCTAAAAAAATTGCGCGCCCTGGTCGAGCGGGACGGGCTCTGACCAGGGCGGCGGCCGAGGCGGTGAGGGCGCTGCGCGCGGAGGGGCACTCCCTGCGCCACCTGCTGGAGTGCTCGGGGCTCAGGAGGTCGACCTACTACTACGCGCTGGCGCACCCGCGGAGGCCGACCCGGCCCGAGCTGCGCGACGCCGCGGCCGAGGTATTCTCGCGCACCGCCAACGGCTGCGGGCACCGGCAGATAGCCATGTGCCTGCGCGCCGAGCTGGGCGCGGTCGTGGCCGACAAGACCGTGCTCAAGATGATGCGCGAGATGGGCATCCGGTGCGGGATACGCCGCCGGGGCTCCCGCCGCCGGTACAGCTCCTACAGGGGGCTCGTGGGGAGCACGTTCGAGAACGTCATCGCGAGGGACTTCGGCGCCGAGGGGCCGTGGCAGAAGCTCGGCACCGACGTCACCGAGTTCAAGGTGGCGGGCGCCAAGGCCTACTGGGCCCCGGTGCTCGACTTCTGCACGAAGGAGATCGTGGCGAGCGACATATCGACCTCGCCGGACCTCGCCCAGCAGCACAGGATGCTCGACCGGCTCCTCGAGGCCCTGCCCGACGGGGCGGCGCCGACCATGCATTCGGACATGGGCTGGCAGTACCAGCACGAGTCCTACACCTCCAGGCTGGAGGGGGCGGGCATCACCCAGAGCATGTCGCGCAAGGGGAACTGCATCGACAACGCCGCCACCGAGCAGCTCTTCGGCCACGTGAAGGACGAGTTCTACCGCGGCAGGGAGTGGGGCAGCTTCGGGGACTTCAAGCGCGACCTGGAGGGGTACATAGCCCATTGGAACACGCGGCGCAGGCAGGTAAGATTGAAGGGCCTGACGCCGGAGGAGTTCCGGAACCGGGCCCTTGCGGCGTAGTCGCTATTTATTCAGTCCAAGTTTCGGGGCGCAGTTCAC
>NZ_QROQ01000062.1:0-1362 GCF_003475115.1 Collinsella sp. AF37-9
GGTACCGTCAAGATTCTTTCGCAAATTGATCGAGGCGGCCTCGGCCCCGCCTTGCTCTAGCCCTCCGCCTTCTTGCTCAGCTCGTCCATCTCCTCCAGCTTCGACATGTCCAGGTACCTCCTCTTGCCCCATTCGTGCTCCACGATGTACTTCAGCCTCGCCGTCACCAGCATCAGGGCCGAGTTGCCGTCCGGGAAGGTCCCTACGACTCTCGTCCTCCGCCTGATCTCGCGGTTGATGCGCTCGATACCGTTATTGGTCCGGATTCTGCGCCAGTGCTCCGGCGGGAAGTCCGTGTAGGCGAGAGTCTCGGAGAAGCCGTCGCGCACCGTCCTCGCGGCCGCGCCGAGCCTCATCCCGTCCAGCTCGTCCGCCACCTCCGCCGCCTTCCTCGAGCACGCCTCGCGCGATTCCTGCGCGTGAATCGCCTTCAGCATGCGCGCCACGGCCTTCCTCCTGGTCACGGGCACCCTTCCCAACACGTTTCGGTAGAAGTGGACCGTGCAGCGCTGGTAGCGTGCCCCGGGGAACACCTCCTCGAGCGCACCGAGCATCCCCGCGCACTTGTCGCCGGTGACGAGCCGCACGCCGGAGAGCCCGCGCCCCCTGAGCCACGAGAAGAACTCGCGCCACGAGTCCGCCGACTCGGTGTAGCCCTCCGCGCAGCCGATGACCTCCCGGTCGCCGGTGGAGTTGACGCCGATGGCCACCAGAACGGCCACGTTCTCGTAGGACCCTCCCCAGCTGCGCTTGAGGTAGATGCCGTCGACGAAAACGTAAGGGTAATCGCCCTCGAGCGGCCTCTGGCGCCAGGCCTCGATGGACGCGAACGCCTTCTCGTTGAGGTTGGAGACGGTGCCGGAGGACACGGGCGCTCCCCAGAGGAGTTCGGAGACGTCCTCGATTCTCCTGGTCGAGACGCCCGCGAGGTACATCTCGACGATGGCCTCCTCGACCGAAGTCTCGCGCCTGCGGTAGCGCTCGATAACGGCCGTCTGGAAGGTCGCGCCGCGCAGCTTCGGCACGTTGAGCTCGACCTCTCCTGCCCCGGTGACGAGCTTTCTCGCGTAGTGGCCGCTGCGGTATGCCTCCCGGCCTGCCGTCCTCTCGTAGCGCCCGGCCCCTACGAGCTCGGACGCCTCCTCGTCGAGCAGCGCGTTGAGCGTCTCCTCGACGGTCTTCCTCACCAGATTCTTTATGTCCTTGCGCAGCGACTCCTCGTCGACTGTTACGATGTTCGCAGACACGGCCCGTGCCCCTTTCGTCGTTGATTTGTTGTTTAGCCGCTAGAAATCATATGACGGGGCGCGGGCCGTGTTCCGCTATGCGGTTGTCAATTTGCGAAAGAAATTATGCGTCACC
>NZ_QROQ01000063.1:0-1267 GCF_003475115.1 Collinsella sp. AF37-9
GGCCCGAAAGAAAGGTAGGAGGCCATGACGAAAGGTCTGCACGTGCCTTCCGAGATCGGCAAGCTCAGGAAGGTCTGCCTGCACCGTCCCGGCGACGAGCTCCTCAACCTGCCGCCCGACGAGCTCGAGCGACTCCTGTTCGACGACGTCCCGTTCCTTGAGGTCGCGCAGCAGGAGCACGACACCTTCGCCCAGATCCTGAGGGACCAGGGCGTGGAGGTGCTCTACCTCGAGAACCTCGTCGCAGAGGTGTTCGACCAGGTCCCCGGCGCCCGCGCCGAGTTCACCGACCAGTACATCGCCGAGGCGGGCATCCGCGGCCAGCAGATGCCGCAGATCGTCCGCGAGAAGCTGGACTCCATCGAGGACAACCTCGAGTTCGTCAAGAAGACCATGGCCGGCATGACCAAGGCCGAGATCGACATGCCCCTCACGGCGTCCACGACCCTCGACTCCCTGGTCAACTCCGAGTCCGAGTCCGACCTGATCATCGACCCGATGCCCAACCTCTACTTCACCCGCGACCCGTTCGCGGTCGTCGGCGAGGGCGTCAACCTCAACCGCATGTACTCGGTCACCCGCAACCGCGAGACCCTGTACGGCAAGTACGTCTTCAAGTACCACCCCGACTACAAGGACGTCTCCCTGTACTTCCGCCGCGACTGCCAGTTCCACACCGAGGGCGGCGACGTGCTGAACATCAACGAGAAGACCCTCGCCGTCGGCATCTCCCAGCGCACCCAGGCAGCCGCCATCGACGTCATGGCGCAGAACATCTTCTGGAACTCCGACTCCAAGGTCGAGCGCATCCTGGCCTTCGACATCCCCGTCTCGCGCGCCTTCATGCACCTCGACACGGTCTTCACCCAGATCGACGTCGATAAGTTCACGATCCACCCCGCCATCATGGGCACCCTGCGCGTCTACGAGCTGACCGCCGGCAAGAACCCGGGCGACGTGAACATCCGCCTGATCGAGGACACCCTCGAGCACGTCCTGGAGGACGCCACCGGCGTCGACCAGGTCAAGCTGATCCCCTGCGGCGGCGGCGACCCGATCGCGGCCTCCCGCGAGCAGTGGAACGACGGCTCCAACACCCTGTGCGTCGAGCCCGGCAAGATCTGCGTCTACGCCCGCAACACCGTCACCAACGACGTGCTGTACAAGGAGGGCCTGGACCTTCTCGTCGTGCCCTCCGCCGAGCTCTCCCGCGGCCGCGGCGGCCCGCGCTGCATGAGCATGCCCTTCTGGCGCGAGGACCTCTAAG
>NZ_QROQ01000064.1:0-916 GCF_003475115.1 Collinsella sp. AF37-9
TGGGTCGACCTGCGCGAGGGCAGCGCCACCTACGGGAAGGTGTTCACGACCGTTCTGGATCCCAGCAAGGCCATCTACGTCCCGCGCGGCGTGGGCAACTCCTTCCAGGCCCTGGAGGACGGCACCGCCTACACCTACCTGGTGGACGCCCACTGGTCGCTGGAGCTCAAGAGGACCTACACCTTCGTGAACCTCGCCGACCCGGAGCTCGCCATCGAGTGGCCCATCCCGCTGGATCAGGCCACCGTCTCCGAGGCGGACAAAAACCACCCGATGCTCAAGGACGTCATCCCCATGGCGCCCAGGCGCACCCTCGTCACCGGCTGCAACGGCCAGCTGGGCCATGCGGTCCGCGCGCTCGCCGAGGAGCGCGGCGTCGCGAAGGACTTCGACTTCTGCGACATCGACACCTTCGACATGTCCGACCCGGCGGCCTACGCGCAGTACGACTGGTCGCTCTACGGCACCGTCATCAACTGCGGCGCCTACACGGCCGTGGATAAAGCCGAGACCCCCGAGGGCCGCGTTGTCGCCTGGAAGGCCAACGCGACCGGGCCGGCCCTGCTCGCCCGCACCTGCGCCGGGCACGGGATCACGCTCGTCCACATGTCCAGCGACTACGTCTTCGACGGCACCGCGGAGGTGCACACCGAGGACGAGCCCCTCAGCCCGCTGTCCGTCTACGGCCAGACCAAGGCGGCCGGCGACATCGCCGTGGCGGGGTGCCCGCGCCACTACATCATGCGCAGCTCCTGGGTCATCGGCGAGGGGCACAACTTCGTCAAGACCATGAAGTGGCTGTCCGACCGCGTCGCCGACCCGGAGGACGGGCTCGCGCAGGTCACCGTCGTGGACGACCAGCTGGGACGCCTGACCTTCACGCGCGACATGGCCGCCGCCATCTTCCATGTGCTGG
>NZ_QROQ01000064.1:926-1212 GCF_003475115.1 Collinsella sp. AF37-9
GCGACATGGCCGCCGCCATCTTCCATGTGCTGGGGGCGCACGCCCCCTACGGTACCTACGACTGCACCGGCTCCGGCGCCGTGAGGAGCTGGGCCGACATCGCCCGTGCCGTCTTCGAGTCCGCTAACGGCAACGGGGAGAGGGTCGTGCCGGTCAGCACCGCCGACTACTACGCGAACGCCGAGGGCCCCGTCGCCCCGCGCCCGGTCCACTCCGCGCTCGATCTGTCCGGGCTCGAGTCGGTCGGGTTCCACATGCCCGACTGGGAGGAAGAGCTGGGGGAGTA
>NZ_QROQ01000065.1:0-1035 GCF_003475115.1 Collinsella sp. AF37-9
ATGTTCAATTTCGATGAGCCTCGTTACGAGAAGGTTGTGAGCGATGCCCTCGCTCTCCGTCCTCAGATTGAGGCTGCCGTGGACGAGGTCTGCGAGCAGGGCTATTCCAACATCTTCTTCATCGGCTGCGGCGGCACCTGGGCCCACACGCTCCCGATGAAGTACTGGGTCGAGACCACCACGGCCGACGTCGACGTCCACTGCGAGATCGCCGCCGAGTTCCTCGCGTGCCCGCCCAAGGCCTTCACCAAGGACTCGGTCTGCGTCTTCTCCACCCGTACCGGCACCACCCCCGAGATCATCGAGGCCGCCAAGTTCTGCCAGGAGCAGGGCGCCCGCACGCTGATGTACGTCTCCAACGACAACACCCCGGCCACCGAGTACGCCGACTACAAGTTCTTCAGCTTCGCCGAGGACGACGTCCTGTGCGAGGCCATCTACACCTACCAGATCACGCTGGTCGCCCGCTTCCTCAAGAACGCCGGCGCCTTCCCCAAGTACGACACCTTCATGGAGGAGTTCGGCAACATCGCCCCGTACCTCATCAAGGCCAAGGACGCCCAGGACGAGCGCTGCGCCGCCATGGCCGAGGACTTCAAGGACACCGACTACCACATGGTGATCGGCTCCGGCATGCTCTGGGGCGAGGCCTACGACTACGCCATGTGCATCCTCGAGGAGATGCAGTGGATCAAGACCAAGTCCATCCACGCCGCCGAGTTCTTCCACGGCACCATCGAGCTGTGCGAGGAGGGCACGAGCCTCATCATGCTCTACGGCGAGGACGACACCCGCAAGCTCATGGACCGCGTGGACAACTTCACTCACATGCTCGCCGACGAGAAGGGCGTCCATGTCCGCGTGAACAAGTTCGACACCGCCGAGGTCGAGCTGCCGTTCAGCGACCCCGAGTTCCGCAAGATCGTCTCCCCGATGGTCACCTACACCATCACCGAGCGCCTGAGCTGCCATCTCGAGCACGTCCGCAACCACCCGCTCACCACGCGTCGTTACTATCACCAGATGAATTACTAA
>NZ_QROQ01000066.1:0-989 GCF_003475115.1 Collinsella sp. AF37-9
GCCATGGGCTTCGCCATGCTCGGCCGCCTGGTGCTCACCAAGCAGCTCGTGCCCTTCTACTTCCTGGGCTTCCTGCTGTGCTCCTACGCCAACGTGCCCGTCCTGGGCGTCGCCCTGATCGCCATCATCATCGGCATCGACAAGTTCGACCTGCTCGGCCTGGGCGGAGCCCAGCCCCAGCTCTCCGCGGAAGGGGATGAGGACGATGACTTCTAGTCCCGAGAACAAGATCACGCGCTCCGACCTCGTCAAGAGCGCCGTCAACGTCGGCGCCCTGGGCATGGAGTTCTCCTGGACCTACTACAAGCAGATGAACATCGCCTTCTGCCTGATGGTCGCCAACATGCTCAAGAAGATCTACGCCGGCCGCCCCGACGACTACGCCGAGGCCCTGCACCGCCACTGCGCGTTCTTCAACATCACCGTCCAGTTCGCCCCGTTCGTCGGCGGCATCGCGATGGCCATGGAGGAGAAGGTCGCCCGCGGCGAGATCGAGCCCGAGAGCGTCAACGACGTCAAGGCCGCCCTCATGGGCCCGCTGTCCGGCATCGGCGACTCCATCTTCCTGTCGACGCTGCGCGTGGTCGCCGCCGCGGTGGGCATCAGCCTGTGCCAGGCCGGCAACCCCTTCGGCCCCATCGCCTTCCTGCTCATCTACAACGTCCCCGGCTTCGCGCTGCGCGTCTGGGGCGCCGTCAAGGGCTACGAGCTGGGCGTGGGCTTCCTGGACGAGGCCCAGAGGACCGGCCTCATGCAGAAGATCATGACCTGCGTGGGAATCGTGGGCGTCATGGTCGTGGGCGCCATGTGCAAGGACATGTTCTGGGCCAGCATCCCGGTGGCCATCGGCTCGGGCGAGGACGCCCAGACCCTCCAGGACATCCTGGACGGCATCATGCCCGGCATGCTCGGCATGATCGCCTTCTGGCTGTACTACTGGCTGCTGTCCAAGAAGATCAACCCCATGGTGCTGATCGTGGCCACCATGG
>NZ_QROQ01000067.1:0-752 GCF_003475115.1 Collinsella sp. AF37-9
AACGGCCTATTTGCTCAGTGTGTTCGGCTGAGATCGGAAATCAACCACTTTAAATGCACTAATATTGGAGACGTGATGTCCCGCTCGTATGGGTCTCAAACAGAATGGGGCAGCCATGGCTCAACCCAAGATCCTTCTCACGCGTATCGATGACCGTTTCATCTACGGGCAAGACGTTGAGCTGTGGAACGAAGCCGTGGGTTCCAACCTTGTTTTAATCGTCAACGATGAGATCGCGGCGGATTCGCGCCAATGGGCACCCATGAGGGTGGCGGCGCCCGAGGGCGTGTGGACGCGGTTTTTCTCGGTGCAAAGGACCATCGATATCATTCATACCGCAACGCCGCGTCAATGGATTCTGATCATGGTGGCCTCACCCGCCGATGCGCTCGCGCTGGTTAAGGGTGGTGTGCCGATCACCAAGATCAGCATTGGCCATATGCAGGCAGGGGAGGGCAAGCGTCCCATAACGCCCGCGGTTGCCGTGAGTGACGCAGACATCGCCGCCTTCAAAGAGCTGCAAGAACTCGGCATAGAGCTAGAAATCCGCTACCTCCCCAGCTCCAATCCCGACCCCATTCAACTAGTCGTTGGGGACACCCTTGGCACTTGGGGACGTTCCTTTTAATATGAGCAGGACATTGTCAAGAGGCAAAATCGGGCCTGGCCCCAGCGATATGGGGTCAGGCCCTCTCCCTATATCAGCCCGTCCGCGGCGACCTCGGCGTGTCTTACCGACGCTCGTCTTTGCA
>NZ_QROQ01000068.1:0-749 GCF_003475115.1 Collinsella sp. AF37-9
AATCAGAACCACCCTTAAAAAGGGTGGTTTGCTCTTAGGGTATAACCCACGGGCCCCGGGCTCGCGTCTAAAGGCGCGGGCCCGGACTTCGTCCAGGCCTAGTGCATCTTGACCCGTGGCGCGCCGGTCGAACCGGCAGGATCACCTCCTCTTGAAGGGGTCCTCGTACTCCTTCACGCTCAGCTTGTCCAGCGCGATGTCGTGGGACTCCTGCTCCCTGATGTACTTGGCGATCGTCGCCTCGTTCAGGCCGACGGTGGACACGCAGTGGCCCTCCGCCCAGAACTTCCTGTTGCCGAACTTGTACTTGAGGCTGGCGTGCCTGTCGAATATCATCAGCGAGCTCTTCCCCTTCAGGTAGCCCATGACGCTCGCGACGCTGTACTTCGGCGGGATCGCCAGCAGCACGTGCACGTGGTCGGGCATCAGGTGCCCCTCGATTATCTCGATCCCCTTGTACTCGCACAGCTTCCTGAGGATCTCCCCTATGTCGCTCCTGATTTGGTTGTAGATCACTTTGCGCCTATACTTCGGCGTGAACACGATGTGGTACTTGCACATCCACTTCGTGTGGGAAAGGCTGTAGGCCTTCTGGGCCATGGCGACCACCCCTTCGACTCGAATTCTTGACGGCCTGAACAATCGTCAATATCGGTCGGAGGGGTGGCTTTGTAAAGCCGTTTGTCTCCACCCGCATAGCGGGTGGTTTAAAGCTGGCCGCTGCGCGGCCAGCAGACTAAAGTCTTGAA
>NZ_QROQ01000069.1:0-697 GCF_003475115.1 Collinsella sp. AF37-9
AAAAGCACCATGGGCTCGAGCTTCTGGACGCGAGCGTGGGATACGGAAGCACGACGATACTTTCAATCGGGTCGCTTTTCCTGAGCCCGGGAACGGCGGCGGGCCTCGTTGCTCCCAACGGCTCGGGGAAAACCACCCTTCTTGAAGCGCTGTCGGGCCAATTTCCCGCCCGCATCCGCTCGGGAAGCCTGGCGGCAGACGGAATCTGCCAACGTCGATCAGCCGAATTTGCAGAACTCGTCTACCTGAGCTCTTCGGGCAGCGCGGATCTCTACCCCACGCTATCGGCCATCGAGCACCTTGCTTTCGTTAGGGAGGCGTGGAAATCGGCCGCCGACATCGACTCGCTCTGCGACTCCCTCGGAATCTCCCCATATCTCGACAAGCCGACCCGTAAACTCTCGACAGGAATGAAGCAGCAGGTAAAGCTTGCCATGGCGATAGCGACCGATTGCCCGTACCTCATCCTCGATGAACCGCTGAACGGCCTCGATCCGGGAAAGCGGAAAACCTCCTGCGACGCGATGCGCAGCGAGGTGGCGCGGGGACGAAGCGTGCTCATTTCAAGCCATCTGCTCGACGACCTGGCAGACCTCACCGACTCGTTCTACTTCATCGAGGCCGGCACGCTCGTGGAAAAGATCAAGTCGTCCTCGCAGACGCTCAAGCAGGAATACCTCGATACATACGAGGGAGG
>NZ_QROQ01000007.1:0-62336 GCF_003475115.1 Collinsella sp. AF37-9
GTTATACCCTAAGAGCAAACCACCCTTTTTAAGGGTGGTTCTGATTTCACGTCACCTTGCTCGCTTGGGGCCGTTTTCGCTGACGTTGCCAAGACATCGGCGTCAACATGGTTGGCGTTGGCGATGGCGTGCTGGTCAATCCTTACAGCTCGTACAGCGTGGTGAACTTGTCCTGCAGGTAGCTGCAGTAGTAGCGGGCATCGAACGCCATGCCGCATGCGCCCTTGATGAGCTCCGGCGCGTCCTTGGCGCGGCCCCACTGCCAAATGTGCTCGCCCAGCCACGCGCGGACGGGTGCCAAGTCGCCGCTCGCACAGGCGCCGTTGAGGTCGACACCGTCGCGGCACATGGCCGGCACAAACATGGCGTCGTAGGCGCTACCCAGTGCATACGTGGGGAAGTAGCCAAACGAGCCGCCGCTCCAGTGCGTATCCTGCAGACAGCCGCGCGTGTCGTCGGGAACGGGAATGCCCAGATACTCGTCCATAAAACGATTCCAAAGCGCGGGGATGTCCTTGGCCGTGGCCTCGCCGGCAAACAGCATGCGCTCGATCTGGTAGCGCACCATAATATGCAGTGGGTAGGTGAGCTCGTCCGCCTCGGTGCGGATCAGCGACGGCTGCGCGATGTTCACGGCGCGGTAGAGCGTATCCTCGTCCACGCTACCGTAGACCTCGGGCACGTGGCGGCGCAGCACTTCGAGCAGCGGTCCCATAAAGGCGCGGCTGCGGCCCACGGTGTTCTCAAAGAAGCGGCTCTGGCTCTCGTGGATGCCCATGGAGGTGCCGCCCTCCAGGCAGGTGCGCGCGTAGGCGGGGTTCACGCCCAGCTCGTACATGGTGTGACCGGCCTCGTGGATGATGCTGTAGACGTTGGAGATGCAGTCGTCCTCGTAGATGTGCGTCGCGATGCGCGCGTCACCCACGGAAAAGCCCTCGCTAAACGGGTGCTCGGTAAAGGCAAGCGTGGTGTCGTCCAGGTCCAGGCCGACAAGCTTCATAAGGTCGAAGCTCATGGCACGCTGGGCGGCCTCTGGCACGTGGGCGTGCAAAAAGTCGGCAGCCGGCTGCTGGCCGCGCTCGCCGATGGCGTGCACGAGCGGCACGACCGTCGCCTTGACCTCATCGCAAAACGCGTCGAAGCTCTTGGCGGAAAGGCCGCGCTCGTACTGGTCGAGCCAAACATCGTATGGGTCGCGCTTGGGGTCCATGAGCTCGGCCTGATGCTTAAGTTGGGCGACGATTCTATCCACATAGGGCTCAAAGCTCGCCCAGTCATTGGCCGTCTTGGCCTTGTGCCACACGGCGTCGGCCTCGCAGGTGAGCCTGGTCCAGGCCTCGGCTTCCTCGGTGGGGATGACGCTTGCCTCGCGCTGGTCGCGGCCGAGTACGCGAATCTCGTTGAGCAGCTGCGGGTCGTCGATCTTGCCGCCCGCGACGGTCTCTCGTGCCAGCGAGCGCACAAGTTCGACAGACTTTTTGCTGGTCAGCAGCTTGTGATGCTCGCCAGCAAGGGTGCCCATAGCATCGGCGCGGGCCGCGGCGCCGTTGGCGGGAGCAATGGTCGCGCCGTCAAACTCGGCAATCTTGAGCAGGTACTCGCGAGTCCACAGCTTGCCTTCGAGCTTGCGGAATTTTTTGACGGCCTTATCGACCTTCATGCCTTTGGATGTCTTGCCCGCTGCAGGCTCGGCCTTCTTATCGAGTTTCTTTCCCATACCATATCCTTGATCTCGTGAGCCGAGCGCTTCGGGTGGGCGCGCGGCCAGTTTGCACAGCTACCTGCCTTGTACCCAGTGCGAACAAAACGGAACGCGGCGATGCACACGCAGAATGTGTTATCCTATAGCCCAATGCGTTGACGGAGAGGGTTTTGCCCGCCGCGTCGCCGGCAAGAGAGGGAAGGTCATGGGCTGCGAGCCTTCCTGCGGTGACAAGGGCCAAGCGTTCACTCCCGAGCAGCGACCTCAACGGGCACGCGGCCAGCGGCGGCGAAGCCCCAGTAGGGAAGCCGTGAGCCTCGCGACAAGGGGCACAGAGTGGGCGCGGCGGGCCAGACATCCGCCGGGTCAAACAAGGTGGTACCGCGGAATTCAACCGTCCTTGGGCAATGCACATGCCCGAGGGCGGTTTTTTTGTTACCGAACCGGGCCGCACATCCGCAGCTCCGGGTGGCTCCAGCCGCCGCGGCAAGTGGATGCGCGAGAGACGAAAGGGAAGACATGAGTCTGATTGATGATCTGGTCAAACTCGAGGAAGAGGCCAAGGAGCTCGTCGCAGGCGCCGATGACGCCGCCAAGCTCGAGGCTGCGCGTGTTGAGCTGCTCGGTCGCAAGGGTCGTATCACCGGCTTGATGCGCATGATGGGCAAGCTCGCCCCCGAGGATCGTCCCGTGATGGGCAAGCGCGCCAACGAGATGCGCCAGCTGATCGAGGGCATGCTCGACGAGCGAAACACCGAGATGAAGGCCGCCGCCCTCAAGCGCGCACTCGAGCACGACGCCGTCGACATCACGCTGCCGGGCATCCGTCCGCAGATCGGCCACCAGCACCTGATCAAGCAAATCATCGAGGAGGCCGAGGACATCTTCTGCGGCATCGGCTACACCGTCGAGTCCGGCCCCATGGTCGACACCTCTTACTACAACTTCACCGCGCTCAACGCTCCCATGGATCACCCGAGCCGCTCGGCTCGCGATACCTTCTACGTGGTCGACAACAACCCCGGCAGCGTCGCGCACCCCGAGGCTCACGCCCACGGCGAGTCCGACGTGCTGCTGCGCACCCAGACTTCGGGCGTGCAGATCCACACCATGGAGTCGCAAAAGCCGCCCATCTACATGATCTGCCCGGGCACCGTCTACCGTCCCGACACGGCCGATGCCTGCCACCTGCCGCAGTTCAACCAGATCGAGGGCCTGGTCGTCGACGAGGGCATCACCTTTGGCGACCTGAAGGGCACGCTCGACTACTTTGTTAAGTGCATGTTTGGCGAGGATCGCAAGACGCGTTACCGCCCGCACTTCTTCCCCTTCACCGAGCCCAGCTGCGAGGTGGACGTGAGCTGCCACGTGTGCGGCGGCAAGGGCTGCAACTTCTGCAAGCACAGCGGCTGGATCGAGATCTTGGGCTGCGGCATGGTCGACCCCAACGTCCTGATCAACTGCGGCATCGACCCCGAGAAGTACACCGGCTTCGCCTTTGGTATTGGCGCCGAGCGCGTCGCGGCCCTGCGCTACGACCTGCCGGACCTCAGAACGCTCATGACAGGCGATATGCGCTTCCTGAACCAATTTTAAGTCGACCTGTCCCGGCGGCTTCCCGAGCCACCGCACCTTGCCTTTCAATCGTCGGTTGCGTACCTAAGTACGCGGCCCTCCTCTTTCAAGGCAATCTGCGGCACCTCGGAAACCCGTCTCCGTAGCTGGAGTTTTCCGACTGTTTATTGCAGGCGTTACAGATGAAAGGAGACCAGTTAGATGCGCGTTTCTTACGACTGGCTCAAGACCATGATCGATATTCCGGAGGATCCTAAGACCCTCTCGGACGAATATATCCGTACCGGCACCGAGGTCGAGGCGATCGACACCGTGGGCGAGTCCTTCGACCACGTGGTGACCGCCAAGGTGCTCACCAAGACCCCGCACCCCGATAGCGACCATATGTATGTATGCTCGGTCGACGTGGGTGACAAGAACCTCGACGCCGACGGCAACCCCGCCCCGCTGCAGATCGTCTGCGGTGCGCAGAACTTCGAGGCCGGCGACCACATCGTCACGGCCATGATCGGCGCCGAGCTGCCCGGCGACATCAAGATCAAGAAGAGCAAGCTCCGCGGCGTCGTGTCCATGGGCATGAACTGCTCCGCGCGCGAGCTCGGCCTGGGCGGCGACCACTCCGGCATCATGATTCTGCCCGAGGACACGCCCTGCGGCATGCCGTTTGCCGAGTACGTGGGCTCGAGCGACACCGTGCTCGACTGCGAGATCACGCCCAACCGCCCCGACTGCCTGTCCATGATCGGCATGGCCCGCGAGACCGGCGCCATCTTCGACCGCGATTTCCACGTTGATCTGCCCGCCATCAAGGCGGAGACTGGCCGCGCGACCGACGACGAGCTTTCCGTCGAGATCGCCGACGAGGGCCTGTGCGACCGCTACGTTGCCCGCATCGTGCGCAACGTGAAGGTTGGCCCGTCGCCCGACTGGATGGTCAAGCGCCTCAACGCCCTGGGCGTGCGTCCGCACAACAACATCGTCGACATCACCAACTACGTGATGATGCTCACCGGTCAGCCGCTGCACGCCTTTGACCTGTCAACCTTTGCCGAGCGCGAGGGCCATCGCCGCGTGGTGGTTCGCGCCGCCCAGCAGGACGAGAAGTTCACGGCCCTCGACGGCGAGGAGCGCACGCTCGACGCCGGCATGGGTCTCATCACCGACGGCGAGCGTCCCGTGGCGCTGGCCGGCGTTATGGGCGGCATGGATTCCGAGATTGAGGACGACACCGTCGACGTGATGGTCGAGAGTGCCTGCTTCAATGCCGGTCGCACCTCGCACACCAGCCGCGACCTGTCGCTGATCTCCGACGCCTCCATCCGCTTTGAGCGTCAGGTCGACGAGACCGGCTGCGTGGATGTGGCCAACGTGGCCTGCGCGCTCATCGAAGAGATTGCCGGCGGCGAGGTCGCTCCCGGCTATGTGGACGTGTTCCCCGCGCCCAAGACCATCGACAGCATTAAGCTGCGCCTAGCCCGCGTGCACGCCATCTGCGGTGCCGACATCGAGCCCGACTTTATCGAGCGTTCGCTCACCCGTCTGGGCTGCACCGTCGAGCGCGAGGGCGAGGACTTTATGGTCACCCCGCCGAGCTTCCGTCCCGACCTGCCGCGCGAGATTGACCTGATCGAGGAGGTCCTGCGCCTGTGGGGCATGGGCCGTGTGACGGCGACCATCCCGGCTGCCAAGAACCACATCGGCGGTCTGACCCGCGAGCAGAAGCTCACCCGCAAGGTCGGCGAGATCCTGCGCGCCTGCGGCCTCAACGAGACCACGACCTTTGGCTTTGCCGCCCCGGGCGACCTGGAGAAGATCGGCATGGCCACCGAGGGCCGCGGCTGCCCCGTGGTGCTCATGAATCCGCTGGTAGCTGAGCAGACCGAGATGCGTCGTTCGCTGCTGCCGGGCCTGCTGCAGTCCGTTGCCTACAACGAGGCCCACGGCACGGCCAACGTGCACCTGTACGAGGTCGGCAACCTGTTCCACGGTCGCGAGAACGCCAGCCTGCCCAAGGAGACCAAGTCCGTGGCGGGTGTGCTCTCGGGCCAGTGGAGCGAGCAGTCCTGGAACATGAAGTACCGCAAGCTGCGCTTCTTCTTTGGCAAGGGCATTGTCGAGGAGCTGCTCGCCCAGCTGCGCATCGAGAAGGTTCGCTTCCGTCCCGTCGAGGGCGAGAGCTATGCCTTCCTGCAGCCGGGTCGTGCTGCCGAGGTGCTCTCGGGCGGTACCGTGCTGGGCTGGGTCGGCGAGATTCACCCCGAGGCGCGCGAGGCTATGGGCATTGACGAGGTCGTCGTTGCCTTTGAGCTCGACCTGGATAAGCTGATCAAGGGCGCCCGCAACCAGGAGAACTACCGTGAGTTCTCGCAGTACCCGGCCGTTGAGCACGACCTCGCTATCGTGGTCGACAACACTGTGACCTGCGAGGATCTTGAGCGCCGTATTACCAGCGCCGGCGGCAAGCTGCTCGAGGGCGTGCGCCTGTTCGATGTCTACCGCGATCCGGTTCGCATTGGCAAGGGCAAGAAGTCCATGGCCTTTGCGCTTACATATCGCTCCGACGATCATACGCTTACCAGCGAAGAGGTCGAGAAGGCGTACCAGAAGATTGTCACCAAGGTATGCAAGGGCGTAAACGGCGAGGTTCGCTCGTAATCTTTGCCGTTCGGAACCCGCCCCCTGCGGGGTTTTCACGGCAACGTCCTCGCCGCTTCGCGGCTGCGGGATGTTGCCTTAGAAAACCCCTCTCGGGGGCGGATTCCTGCGTTAACCTTGTTGCGAGCGGACCGCACCTTCTTCCGGGTGACCGGAAAGTTGGGAGTGCATGGGCCTTTATTGGACGGTGCGTGGACCTGGGTTAATAACGTACGTATTGCAAGGGCGTGCTGCGTTGTGGGCGGTGCGCCTTTTTGTTAGTATGCAGAGTCGGTGTTACGGATTGTTGGAAACGTAACACGCAACGTTCTGATTGAGAGGGCTCATGCATATTCCCGATAATTATCTGTCCCCGCAGACCGATGCCGTTATGGCGGTGGCGATGGTGCCCGTTTGGGTCCATTGCATCAAAAAGGTACGCGCCACGCTCGATCGCGAGCATATGGCCTTTCTGGGTATTTGCGCTGCGTTCTCCTTTTTGCTCATGATGTTCAACGTGCCGCTGCCCGGCGGCACCACTGGTCACGCCGTCGGCGGCGCACTCATCGCGCTGCTGCTGGGCCCCGAGGCCGCGGCTATCGCTGTCTCGGTCGCGCTGGCGCTGCAGGCGCTGCTGTTTGGCGACGGCGGCGTTCTGTCGTTTGGCGCCAACTGCTTTAACATGGCCTTTGTGCTGCCGTTTGTCGCTGCTATCGTGTTCCGTGCGCTCAACAGCCGTCTGCACGACAAGAGCTGGGGCACCTCGGTTTCTGCCATCGTGAGCGGTTGGGTCGGCCTGTGCCTGGCGGCCCTGTGCGCGGCAATCGAGTTTGGTATTCAGCCGATGCTCTTCACCAACGCTTCGGGCGCCCCTCTGTACTGCCCCTTCCCGCTGTCCGTGGCTATTCCGGCCATGTTGATCCCGCATATGCTGGTTGCCGGCGTGATCGAGGGCGTGGCGACGGCCGCCATCTACGGCTTCATTAAGAAGACGGCGCCGAGCATTATCGTCGGCCCCGAAGCCGCCGATGGCCAGCTTGCCGCCGATGGTACCGCCAAGAAGACTTCCCTGATTCCCACGCTCATTCTGGTCGCCGTGCTTGTCGTGGCTACGCCGATCGGCTTGCTCGCCACCGGTGACGCCTGGGGTGAGTGGGACGCCGAGGGCGCCGCGACCGCCGTTCAGGAGGCTGGCGACGACAGCCTGCAGGCTTCGGTCGGCCTCGATACCCCGACCTTTGCCGACGCCCTGCCCACGGGCGATTATCTGCAGGCCTATTCCGAGGAGCAGGGCCTTGGCTTTGCCGGCCAGGCCGCGATGTATATTCTTTCGGGCGTGATTGGCGTGGCGGTGCTCACCATCGCATTCCGCCTGGTCTCGCTGACGGTCAAGGAAAGCGGTGCTCATGGCAATAGCCGAGCTGCCTAGCTGGCTTGCGGTCGAGCAGTGTTACGAGCCCGCGGGGGCTCGGCATCGTGTAATGCAAAAGAATGTCCTGCACCTGGCGAGCCTGCTTGAGCGGGTTCGCCTGGGTGGAGGCGCGAACGAGGGCGGGTCGATGGTCGACCGCGCCCTTTCTTGCGTTTCGGCTCCGGTGCGCCTGGTGGGGATGTTCGTCTGCGTTCTGTGCGTGTGTCTGACGCAAAGCCCGCTGTACCTCATGTTGATGGCGGCCATCGCGCTGGTGCTCGTTGCCGTGCGCCCCGTACGCGGGCTGCGTGCGACCTTTGTTCCGGCGCTCGGCGCCACGGGGCTTGCGGTGGTTCTGGCACTGCCTGCCCTGCTGCTAGGCGCGTCTGCCACGGGCGCCATGCTCAAGATCGCGCTCAAGACGTTCATTAATGTGTCGCTTGTGCTGGGCGTTTCATGGACGCTTACCTGGAGCCGCATGTCGGCGGCGCTCAAGATGCTGCATCTACCCGACGAAGTTATCTTTACGTTTGATATGGCGCTCAAACACATCGAGGTGCTGGGACGCACGGCGCAC
Source organism: Collinsella sp. AF37-9 (assembly GCF_003475115.1). Lineage (NCBI taxonomy): Bacteria > Bacillati > Actinomycetota > Coriobacteriia > Coriobacteriales > Coriobacteriaceae > Collinsella > Collinsella sp. AF37-9. Next base: position 7,900 of record NZ_QROQ01000007.1, read on the forward strand.
GATCTGTGCGAATCGGTCATGCTGCGCAGCGTCGGTTCCGCGCCTGCGGGTTTTTCGCGCACCGACTCGCTGGCGGGTATCATGGGCATGACGTTTATCAAGGCGATGGAATGCAGCCGCGCGATGGACGAGGCTATGCTTTGCCGCGGCTTTGCCGGTGCGTATCCGGCACCCGCGCGCGCCGGGTTTGGCTGGCGTGATGCGGTCTATGCGGCCGTCGTGGTGCTGCTCGCCGTGTTGTGCGCGGTGCTGTAGCGCGGGCGGCCGAGCCGTCGATGTGGATAGGGAAGGGCGACGTTTTGGCAAACGATACGAATGGCGTGATGGGCGCGAGCGGTGCTACTGGCGCCAAGAGCGTGCCGCTCATCGAGTTCCGCGACGTGGTGTTCTCCTATGCGGGGCATACGGTTGTCGATGGTGTGTCGCTGCAGGTCGATCGTGGTGAACTCGTTGCCCTACTCGGTCCCAACGGCTGCGGTAAGACGACGATTATGCGCCTTATCAACGGTCTTGAACTAGCGGACGCGGGTGCGTACCTGTTTGACGGGCACGTGATCGATGCGGCATATCTCAAGGATTCCGCAGCCGCTCAGCGTTTTCATCAGCGCGTGGGCTTTGTGTTCCAGAATGCCGATGCGCAGCTCTTTTGCGCTACGGTGGGCGAGGAGGTCGCGTTTGGTCCCGCGCAGATGGGGCTGCCGGCAGACGAGCTCGAGCGCCGCGTGCGCGATGCCATGGAGCTGTTCCAGGTTGCCGATCTGGTCGATGCCTCGCCCTATCAGCTTTCGGGCGGGCAAAAGAAGCGCGTTGCGCTGGCTGCGGTGGTGTCGATGAACCCCGATATCCTAGTGCTCGATGAGCCCACCAACGGGCTCGATGAGGACTCGTGCCACATCGTAGTCAACTTTTTGCTGGCCTACGTTGCTGCCGGTAAGACGGTTTTGATGAGTACGCACCATCAAGATTTGGTGCGCCGCCTGGGGGCCCGTGCCATCTATATCGATCGATATCACCATGTGGTCGAGGCGCCCGTGCCGTCGTATGGAACCGAAAGCGGTGCTGCGGAATAGTTGCTGCGTAGGGTATGTATGGCCGCCTGTGCGACTCTGCCGTGATGGTATAGTTAACCAGGTTTTATGGGGGTGGCTATGCCAAGTTGGAACATTCATATCGCTCAAACGGAGCGCTTGCTGGCACGTGCTAGCGTGCTTGCCGATAGCGTGCGCGACCGCAATGCCTTTTTGTTTGGCTGCGTGGTTCCGGATATCTTCGTGGGCTATATGGTTCCTGGCATCGCCGATCCCATCCCGTACCGCATTACGCACTTTGCAAAGCCCGAGCCTATCCCTAAGCCGCGCGAGCACGAGTTCTGGGATACCTATGTGGCGCCGCTGCTTAAAGGCGCATCCGCGGGCGAACCTGCTGAGGCTACCTCGATTGTCGAGGAGCGCGGGCGACTGAACCGCGTGCACTATCCTCAGCGCTACAGGGATGCCGAGCCGGTTGTCGGTCCCGGCGCCTGTGAGTTCTCGCTTGCGTCCGAAGATGTGGCGCAGTCGCTGCTCGATTTAACGCTGGGCGTCTGGTCGCATCTGGTGGCCGACACGGTATGGAACACGCGTGTGAACCAGTATCTGGAAGTACACGGCGGCAAGCCGTGCGAGGAATTCCGCATTAAAAAGCAGGGTGATTTTGACTGGTTTGGCAAGACGCTGGGCATCGTTTCCATTCCGCGTGCGACCGATCGCCTCTATACCGCTGCGACGCGTTTTGGGCAGTATCCCATCCATAAAGAATATGTGCTCAAGACTATCGGCGTCATGCACGAGATTGTACGCGAAAACCCCGGCGAGCCCGATCATCCGCCGTATCGACTGCTGACCGAGGAGTTTTTCGATGCAACGTTTACCGAGGTCATCGAGCTAACCGAGGCGGGATTTGCGGCTCGCGTTGCTGCTTCTGACGTTCCCGCAGTCCCCCTGATCGCTAGCTGCTAGCTGGCCGGCTTAACGGCGAACAGCTCATCCCAATCGACCAATAGCTCCCGCCGCAGGGCATCTTCGGTGGTGCGCTCGGCATCGGAGAGGCTTGCGACTGAACGCAAATCGATGAAGCTGCATATGAAGAAGGTCTTAAAAAAGGGCCCGGAAGGCAATGCCTTCCGGGCCCTTTGCAATGCAAACATGCTTGCAAGTACGACTTAACGCACCTGAGCGACGTAAGCGACGTTGGTCGAGGAGACCTTGTCCTCGAGCTGGACGCTCATGCGGGGATCGCCGGCGGTAGCGACGGTCAAATCGCCAGCCTCGACGTAGCCGAGCTCCTTAGCGGTCTCGATCGCCTTGACGATCGTGCCGTTGACGGTGCCCTGGGTAATCTCGGCCTGGTGCGGGATAACGCCCCAGTACATGATCATCTGCTGGACGGCCCACTCGTGGCGGGAGAACGCGCAGATCGGCATGTTGGGGCGGAAGTGCGAGATCAGGCGAGCGGTACGACCGGTGGTCGTCGGCACGGTGATGCACTTGGCGCCAACGGTGGTGGCCATGTTCACAGCGGACATACCCACAACGTTGTTGACGACGCGGGTGCCGTGAGCGTCGGCCGGAACCTCGAGCGGAGCGTGGGCCGGGAGGTACTTCTCGGTCTCGAGAGCAATGCTGGCCTGCATCTTAACGGCCTCGACCGGGTACTTACCGGCAGCGGACTCGCCGGACAGCATAACGGCGTCGGTGCCGTCGTAGATGGCGTTAGCAACGTCGGCAACCTCGGCGCGCGTCGGGCGCGGGTTCTGCTGCATGGAGTCGAGCATCTGCGTAGCGGTGATAACGGGCTTGTAGGCCGCGTTGCACTTGGCGATGATCTCCTTCTGGATGTGCGGAACGAGCTCGGGCTTGATCTCGATACCCAGGTCGCCACGGGCGACCATGATGCCGTCGGAAGCCTCGAGGATCTCGTCGAAGTTCTCGACGCCCAGGGCGCACTCGATCTTCGGGAAGATCGTCACGTGCTCGCCACCGTTCTCGCGGCAAAGCTTGCGGATGCCGCGGACGGACTCGCCGTCACGGATGAAGGAAGCGGCGATGTAGTCGATGTTCTCGGTCAGGCCAAAGAGGATGTCCTGACGATCGCGCTCGGTGATGGCGGGCAGCGAAATGTTGACGTTGGGCATGTTGACGCCCTTGCGCTCGCCAATCAGGCCGTCGTTCTTAACGACGCAGGTCATGTCCTGGCCGCTGACGGACTCGACCTCGAGGGCAACCAGGCCGTCATCGATCAGGATGAGGGAGCCCTTCTCGACCTCGGAGGGCAGAGCCAGGTAGTCGAGGGAGATGTGCTCAGCGGTGCCGTGGAAATCCTCGGACGTGGGCTGAGCGGTGACGACAATCTTGTCGCCGGTCTTGACGGCAACCTTCTTGCCATCGACCAGAAGGCCGGTGCGGACCTCGGGGCCCTTGGTGTCGAGCAGGATGCCGACGGGCAGACCGAGCTCCTTGGAAATACGACGGACGCGCTCGATGCGACCGTGGTGCTCGTCGTAGGATCCGTGCGAGAAGTTAAAACGGGCGACGTTCATGCCCGCCTTGATCATCTCGCGGATGGTCTCGTCGCTATCGCAGGCGGGACCCATGGTGCATACAATCTTGGTGCGCTTGTACATTCAGACCTCCATCTGACATCGTCTTGCGCTGATAGATAAACCATAAGAAATAAAACCGAAATGATTATAACGAAATGCCGACCGAATACCCCAAAAAATCGACCGTATGCCGAAATGGAAGTTCATTTTTTGCGAGAAAAACGGTATATGAAAATCTTTACCAACCGCTCTAACCGCTGCTATCTGGGCGATATTTCAGTTTGACGATGTGCCGAAGAAAAAACGTTTTACCAATGTTGAGCATCACACGGTCTGCACCGTTGCGTGCGGACCATATTTCCAAACCGATTGTTTTGGCTAGACGCGTCGCTTTGGGGTACCATAGCTCCACTATCAACTGCCGCTCAGCACGGCAGCCTTGATGAGCCCTTGCCCTTCTCCTGGGAATTATGATCGGGCATCAATCTGCTGAGTGGCCCGAATCCCAGGAGGGGACTCTATATGCAAAAGGAATACCTGTCCGCCGCGGCGGAGGTGCTCAGCGACCAAGGTGTCGATGAGAACCTCGGCCTGAGCAACGGCGAGGCGTCGTCGCGCCTCGCCAAGACAGGCCCTAACAAGCTCGAGGAAGCCGAGAAGACGCCGCTGTGGAAGCGTTTCTTTGAGCAGATGGCCGACCCCATGGTCATCATGCTGATCGTTGCCGCCGTCATCAGCGCGCTTACGGGCGTGGTCAAGGGCGAGGCGGACTTTGCCGATGTCGCCATCATCATGTTCGTCGTTATCGTCAACTCGGTGCTGGGCGTGGTCCAGGAAGCCAAGAGCGAGGAGGCCCTCGAGGCCCTGCAGGAGATGAGCGCGGCGCAGTCCAAGGTGCTGCGCGACGGCAAGCTCGTGCATCTGCCGAGCGCCGAGCTCGTGCCTGGCGACGTGATCATGCTCGAGGCGGGCGACTCCGTCCCGGCCGATTGCCGCGTGCTCGAGAGCGCCACGATGAAGATCGAGGAGGCCGCCCTTACCGGCGAGTCCGTGCCCGTCGAGAAGCATGCCAACGTGATCGAGCTCGCCGCCGGCACCGACGACGTGCCGCTCGGCGACCGCAAGAACATGTGCTACATGGGTTCCACCGTGGTATACGGCCGCGGCCGTGCCGTCGTGGTCGGCACCGGCATGAACACCGAGATGGGCAAGATTGCCGGCGCTCTTGCCGAGGCCAAGGAAGAGCTCACGCCGCTGCAGGTGAAGCTCGCCGAGCTCAGCCGCATCCTTACCATTATGGTTATTGTCATCTGCGTCGTGATCTTTGGCGTCGACATCCTCCGCCACGGCGTGGGCAACGTCCTCACCGACCCGACTGCCTTGCTCGACACCTTTATGGTTGCCGTCTCGCTCGCCGTCGCTGCCATTCCCGAGGGTCTGGTCGCCGTCGTGACCATCGTGCTGTCGCTCGGCGTGACCAAGATGGCCAAGCGCCAGGCGATTATCCGTAAGCTTTCCGCCGTCGAGACCCTTGGCTGCACGCAGACCATCTGCTCGGACAAGACCGGCACGCTTACCCAGAACAAGATGACCGTCGTCAAGCACGAGCTCGCTGCGCCCAAGGAGAAGTTCCTGGCCGGCATGGCACTGTGCTCCGATGCTCAGTGGGACGAGGAGCTGGGCGAGGCCGTGGGCGAGCCGACCGAGTGTGCACTCGTCAACGATGCCGGCAAGGCGGGCCTCACTGGCCTGACTGCCGAGCACCCGCGCGTGGGCGAGGCCCCGTTCGACTCGGGCCGCAAGATGATGTCCGTGATCGTCGAGACCCTGGACGGCGAGTACGAGCAGTACACCAAGGGCGCGCCCGACGTGGTGATCGGCCTGTGCACCCATATCTACGAGGGCGATAAGGTCGTTCCGCTGACTGAGGAGCGCCGCGCCGAGCTCGTGGCGGCCAACAAGGCCATGGCCGACGAGGCCCTGCGCGTGCTGGCGCTGGCAAGCCGCACCTACACCGAGGTCCCGAGCGACTGCAGCCCCGCTGCGCTCGAGCACGATCTGGTCTTCTGCGGCCTGTCCGGCATGATTGACCCGGTCCGTCCCGAGGTGGCCGACGCTATCCGCGAGGCGCACGACGCCGGTATCCGCACCGTCATGATCACGGGTGACCATATCGACACCGCCGTGGCCATTGCCAAGCAGCTGGGAATCGTCACCGATCGCAGCCATGCCATCACCGGTGCCGACCTCGATCGCATGAGCGACGAGGAGCTCGACGCGCACATCGAAGACTACGGCGTGTACGCCCGTGTCCAGCCCGAGCACAAGACCCGTATCGTCGAGGCTTGGAAGTCGCGCGACCAGATCGTGGCCATGACAGGCGATGGCGTCAACGACGCCCCGTCCATCAAGCGCGCCGACATCGGCGTTGGCATGGGCATCACCGGTACCGATGTCACCAAGAACGTCGCCGACATGGTGCTTGCCGACGACAATTTCGCCACCATCATCGGTGCCTGCGAAGAGGGCCGTCGCATCTACGACAACATCCGCAAGGTCATCCAGTTCCTGCTTTCGGCCAACCTTGCCGAGGTCTTCTCGGTGTTTATCGCCACGCTCATCGGCTTTACCATCTTCCAGCCGGTGCAGCTGCTGTGGGTGAACCTGGTTACCGACTGCTTCCCTGCGCTCGCGTTGGGCATGGAGGATGCCGAGGGCGACATCATGAAGCGCAAGCCGCGCAACGCCAAGGACGGCGTCTTTGCTGGCAACATGGGTCTGGACTGCGTGGTCCAGGGCTTAATCATCACCGTGCTGGTGCTGGCGAGCTTCTTTGTGGGCGTGTACTTTGACATGGGCTACATCCACATCGCCGATATGATCGCCGGCAATGCCGACGAGGAAGGCGTGATGATGGCGTTCATCACGCTCAACATGGTCGAGATTTTCCACTGCTTCAATATGCGCAGCCGTCGTGCGTCGCTGTTCACCATGAAGAAGCAGAACAAGTGGCTGTGGGCTTCCGCCGCGCTGGCACTGGTGCTGACGGTGATCGTGACCGTGCAGCCGACGCTTGCCGAGATGTTCTTTGGCCCCGTGACGCTTGAGCTCAAGGGCGTTCTTGCCGCGCTGGGCCTTGCCTTCCTGATCATCCCGCTGATGGAGATCTACAAGGCGATCATGCGCGCGGTCGAGAAGGAGTAAGTTAACCTGTCCGGGCCCGCCCCTGCGTGTTTTCTTCTTCGCTGGTCCTCGCGCTTCGCGCTGCGGGATCGCTCAGAAGAAACCCCTCCCGGCGTCGGGCCTTCGGATAACCTCTCGGGACCATGAGCTGAGGGAAAGTGTGTGAGCCGGTCGAGCGTTTGCTCGACCGACTCTTTTTTGTGGGAAAATACCTGCTCAGTTGTGATTTATGGTGCTGGGAGGCGCTTGTGGGCAAGGCTAGGGCTAAGGCGAAGAAAAAGACGACGGGGGCGCGGGCTAAGCGCGATCGTCGTCGGAAGCTCGCGACCGAGGCTCCCGCACCTGCTGAGGAGCTGCTGGCAAGCGTGCCGGGACTCGACGCGCTGCAGGACGTTCCGGCGTTCGATGACCTGCCGGTCGATGAAGCTCAGCAGGCTGCCTTTGATGATTTCTGCGCACATGCTGAGGAACCCGAGCAGATGCAGCTTGGCACCGTGGTGCGCTTGGATCGCGGGTTTCCACTGGTGGCGACTGCCGATGACACGTTTCGTGCCGAGCATGCTGTGGGGTTTGCCAAGTCACGCGGCGAGGACGAGGTCCTGCTGCCTGCCGTGGGAGATCGTGTGGCGGTGCGCCGCGCTCCCGGGCACGATATGGGCGTGATTGAGTGCGTGCTGCCGCGCCGTACGAGCTTTGAGCGTTGGCGCGGCCGTGCCCGCGGAGAGCGCCAGGTGCTCTGCTCCAACGTGGATAGCGTGCTAATCGTGCAGGCGCTCGGTGCCGGCGAGGTGCTGCTCGACCGCGTGGCGCGCTCGCTGGTGTTGGCGCTCGACTGCGATGCCGAACCGGTGGTGGTACTCACCAAAGCTGACCGCTGCGATGCCGGGGAGCTCGAGCGCGATCTAGACCGCGTGCGCCGCCTGGTGGGTCCGGACGTGCGCGTGATCGTGACGTCCTCTGCCGAGGGCCGCGGCCTGGACGAGGTCCGTGCCTGCGTGCCTGCCGGGAGCTGCGCCATGATTCTGGGCGAGTCGGGTGCCGGCAAGTCGACGCTGCTCAATGCGCTGCTGGGCCACGATACGTTGGCGACCGGCGGTGTGCGCGAACGCGACGACCAGGGCCGTCACACTACCGTCGCGCGCGTGATGGTAGCGCTGCCGGGCGACGCCGGCGTGATCGCCGATGCCCCGGGCCTGCGCAGCTTACCGCTCGTGGGTCACGAGCGGGGTCTGGCGCGCGCCTTCCCCGAGATTGTCGAGGCATCGCGCGCGTGCCGGTTTGGCGATTGCACGCATACCCATGAGCCGGGTTGCGCCGTTCGCGAGGCCGAGGACGCCGGGCAGATCGACAGTCTGCGTTTGGAAACGTTCCAAAACCTGGCGTCATCCATGCGCGTGAGTGCTCAAATGCTCGATCCCGATGTCCATCTGTAATTGATTTTTCCTATGACTGCCGTCTCCCAACTGTTCGGGAGACGGCTTTTTTGCTGTGGAAAAGCCTCGAAACATGCAGTTTGCTGACGTGCTGACCAAAACCTTGCCACGAGCTTGACGGGCTGGTCAGTTTTTGGTCAGCGATTGGTTTGACATCGAAAACCAAGATCGCGATTGCGCCGCTTTGCGCTCTGACCGCCCAGACAATGGTGGTACGGGCATTCGCCCGGCACTGCCATGAGAGGAGCGGCCGTGAACAAGAGCAAGCGCATCGCCATCAGTCTGGTCGCGGGCGTGCTCGCTGCTCTGCTTTGCATGGTTTACGGCTCGTCGATCCGCTCGCAAGCCGAACAGGTCCAGGCTGAGACCTTGGCCAAGTACGGTGGCGATCGCGTCGAGGTATGCGTCGCGGCGCGCGATATCGATGTGGGCGAGACCCTCGATGAGACCAATGTCATAACCCAGGAATGGCTGACGAGTCTGCTGCCGCGTGACGCGGCGACCGAGCTGCGCCAGGTGCGCGGCGACGTGACGACTTCGCGTATTCCCAAAAACGCCGTGATCTGCAATGTCTACACCAAGGCCGAGAATCACAAGCTCGAGGTGCCTAAGGGCAAGGTTGCCGTTTCGGTGGCGGTCGATGCCGAGCACTCGGTCGGCGGTGCTACGGGCGTGGGCAGCTACGTGGATGTGTATGTGCAAAAAGACGGCGTAACCGATCGGCTGTGCGGCGCGCACGTGATCGATACCAGTGAGGATTCCGGTGCCACGCGCGAGGGCAAGATCGAATGGGTGACGCTGGCGGCTGACCCCGAAGACGTCAAGGAACTGTTGGGTGCCTCGGGCAAGGGAACGGTCAGCTTGACGATTCCCGCCACGGCGCGCGGTAAAAAGAGCGGAGGCGACGAGTGATGAAGGCGATCTGGCTTGCGTGCTGCGCGTGCGGCGATTACGGGCTGTTGCAGCGGGAAGTCGAGGGTCGTGATGCGGGCGCACAGGTGCTTCGCGTGGGTGATCTGGACGGGCTGGTTTCCATGGCGCGGGCGTTTCCGTCGCGCCGCGGGGCTGCCATCATCGCGGCGTCTCTGTTTGATGCCGAAGATGTGCGCAAGACTGTTGCGCGCCTGACGGCCGAAGGCCGCGTGAGTCGCGTGGTCGTGTTGATAGAAGCGCTCGATCCGTCGGATATCGAGGGGTTGTTTCGCGCGGGGGCGACCGAGGTCATCGCTGCGCACAGTATATGCGGCAACGGGCGCGCGGGCGAGGGAGCGGTTGATTCCGATCGGCGCATGACGATTGAGCCCGATGCTTTTGTTGATAGGGAACCCGGGGCGCCTCGCGCTACAAGAGGCCCGCGTGTTGATGATTATGGAAAAGCGGAAGCCGAGCATGGTCGGCGCCCCCGGAACCCCCTTGTATATGATGACGCTGGAGGGCCGGCGCAGCATGCTGGCGACTACCCGGCTGTAGATATGGGATACGTGCACGGCGTGAATCTGGCGGATGAACTCGACGAAGTTGAGGGCTTTGCCGGGTGCGGCGAGTTGTCGCTGATGCAGCATGAGCAGATTGCACAGAACGAGCCTGCCTCGCAGACCGAGCAAGCCGCCATGCCGGCTTGGACGCAGCGTGTGGTTGCGGCGGGGGAGACGGGGACGCTGTCACCGACGCCCGCCCCGCCGCCTCCGATGCCGCCGGCAGACGCTGCCGCTCCGCCGCATCGAGCTCCGGTCATCTGCGCCATTTCGGGTTCGGGCGGTTGCGGCAAGTCGACGATCGTTGCCACCATGGCACACACATCGTCGCTGTTGGGCTTGCGTGCCGCCGTGCTCGACCTGGACCTGATGTTTGGAAACCTTTACGACTTGTTAGGCGTCGATGCTCCGCGCGATATGGCGGCACTTATCGAGCCGTCGGCGGCGGGCGCGCTCACCGAGCCGGATATCGTAGCCACTTCGATGCGCGTGGCGCCGGGCGTTACGCTCTGGGGTCCCGTTGCGGCTCCCGAGCAAGCCGAGCTCATGGCACGTCCGGTGGAGCTACTGCTTGATGTTCTGCGTCGCGAATCCGACGTGGTCTTTATCGATACCTCGGTCTTTTGGGGCGACGCCGTGGCGGCTGCGGTGGCAGCGAGCGACCGTTGCCTGGTCGTTGGCGATGCGGCGGTGTCGTCCGCGACATCGGCGTCGCGCGTCATTGAACTGGCAAGTCGAGTAGGTGTGCCGCGCACGCGCATGAGCGCCGTGTTCAACCGGTTCGGTGCGCGCGGGGCAGACGAGGACGTCGCCATGCGCTTTGAGATTGCCTGTGCGTTGAGCTCCAAGATTCGTATCGCCGATGGCGGGCAGGATCTCGCCGCGCTCATGGCGTTTGGACGCGCTGACGAGGCAGTGGGTCAGACGAGCGCTTTTGCGACCAGCGTGCGCGAGGCCACGCGCGAGATGCTCGTGGAACTGGGGTGCGCCGTCGGCCCCTGGAGCGATATGGTCGCCGACCGTGCAACGCGCACTGAACGCCCGCGTATTCGCCTTCCCTGGTCGCGCGAGGGTGATCAGCGATGAGCCTGCAAACAAGGATTAAGGCTGCCGGCGCTGCAGCGGCGGCAGCGCCTGTAGATGCGGGGCGTCGCCGCGCCGTGAAACGACGCACCAAGCGCGCCGTGATGGACCGCATGGGTTACGACGAAGTGGCGCGTATCAGCGCCTATATCGACCCGGCACTTGCCCGCTCGGAATTGCGTCCCGCGGTGGAGGCGGCGCTCAATGTTGAGGAGCCGACCGATCTCGCGACGCCCGAGCGCGAGACCATCATCGACGAGATTTTGGATGACGTGGTGGGCTTGGGGCCGTTGCAGCCGCTCATCGAGGACGATACCGTTACCGAGATCATGATCAACGGCTGCCGCTCGGCTTTCTTTGAACGCGGCGGCGTCTTGTACCCCATCGAGCATGCGTTTGAGGATGATGAGCAGATCCGTGTGCTTATCGATCGCATCATCTCGCCACTTGGCCGCCGTATCGACGAGCGCAGCCCCATCGTCAACGCCCGCCTCAAAACGGGCTATCGCGTCAACGCGGTGATTCCGCCCGTGGCGATTGACGGACCGATTCTCACCATCCGAAAGTTCTCGGACCGCATCTGCTCGCTGGACGAGCTTGTGGGGCTGGGGTCGCTGCCGCTTTGGTATGCGCAGCTGTTGTCATGCGCGGTGTCGCTGCGACAGGACCTGGCGGTTGCGGGAGGCACGGGATCTGGTAAGACCACCCTGCTCAACGCGTTGTCATGCGAGATTTCCACCGGCGAGCGCATCGTGACGATCGAGGACTCTGCCGAGCTCAAGTTTGCGCATCATCCGCACGTGGTGCGCCTAGAGGCGCGCGAGGCTTCAATTGAGGGTGAGGGCGCGGTGACGATCCGCGACCTGGTAACTAATGCCCTGCGCATGCGCCCCGACCGCATCGTGGTGGGCGAGGTGCGCGGTGCCGAGTGCTGCGACATGTTGCAGGCCATGAACACGGGCCACGACGGGTCGCTCACCACACTTCATGCGGGTTCAGAACAGGAGACCGTGGTGCGTCTGACGTTGCTTGCACGTTATGGCATCGATCTGCCGAGCGAGCTCATCGAGGAGCAGATTGCCATGGCACTCGACGGCATCGTGATGTCCGAGCGCCACGCCGATGGCAGGCGCTTCGTCTCCTCGTATTCGGGGGTGCGACGCGCCGCATCGGGCGGCGTAGAGCTCGAGCGCTATGTGACGTTCGATGCCGCCGAGTGCACCTGGACGCTTGATCGCGAGCCGCCGTTTATTGCAGAAGGCCTGCGGTCGGGGACGCTCACACAAGAGGAGGTGGACGAATGGAGATCACTGTGCCCCTCGTCGTAGGGGGCTTGGCAGGGCTTTCTGTCGCGACGGCGTGCGGGGCGGAACCTCGTGTGCCGCAGGTACCGCCGGCGGAGCTGGCACGTCAGGCGCTCGAGACGGTGGCAGAGAAGCTGCCGCGTGAGCTGGTGGAAAACGATCTGCTGAAAAAGATCGCCCGTTCGTGGGCATCGCTGGCTCCGGCGCATCGCCTTGGCCTCGTGATCGAAGATGCTTCGGGACGTTTGGCGTTTCTGCTGCTATCGAGCGGTGTCTGCTGCGTTTTACTAACGATGGTGTCGTTATCGCCCCTCGGATTTGCCTTGGGACTTGTTGCTCCGTTTGCCGTTGGTGCCGCTCGGGATGGCTTTGAGAGCCGGCGCGAGCAACACGATGCAGAAGAGGCAATGCCCGAGGCGTTTACCGCACTTTCCATGTCGCTTGCCTCGGGACATTCGCTGGCCCAGGGCATGCGCTTTGTGGGCGCTCATGCGCAAGAGCCAGTGCATAACGAGTTTTTGCGGGTGGCGGCGGCGATCGATTGCGGCATCTCGGCGACCGACGCGCTCGATGACTTGCTCGTGCGTATCGACGCCCCCGGTCTTTCGCTTGTGACCTTGGCGCTTAAGGTGTCTCAGCGCACCGGCGCTCCGCTTGCCGACTTACTGTCCGAGGCATCGAGCATGGTGGGGGAGCGCATTGAGCTCAAGCGCCGCCTGGATGTTAAGACGTCGCAGGCTCGCATGTCTGCGCATATGGTCGCGGCGATGCCGGCGGGCATGTGCGCGGTGTTGGCGCTGCTTTCGGCAGATTTTCGTCGCGGTCTTGCGACGCCTGCCGGCGCGGGCGCTGTGGTGCTGGGTCTTGCCCTCAACGCCGTTGCCCTGGTGGTTATCCGGCGCATTATGAGGGTGGAGCTATGAGCGCCCTGGTTGCAGTTGCGGCTTGCCTGTGCGCCCTGAGTGTATTTGTCGCGACGGGTTTGGATCGGGTGGATGCGCGCAAGATCGCAGGGGCCTGCAAGCGCGAGGCGGTGCTGGTCGCTGCTGCGGGTTGCTCGGTGGTCGATGCTCTGACCGCGCGAGTGAAGGGCGCGGTTGGAGCGGGCGGCCCGGCGCGAGTGTCGCTCGGCGAAGTGTCCGAGATGATCGATGTTGTGCGCTTGGGTCTTTCGGCCGGTCTTTCGTTTGATGCGGCGCTTGAGATTTTCTGCGCCAACCGCCGGTCAGTGCTGGCTCTTCGCCTTGAGCGCGCCTGCATGGCGTGGCAGGTGGGCGTGGGCACGCGTGAGGACGAGTTGTTGGCCGCCGCGCGCGACCTGGACGTGCGAGCGCTCGAGACCTTTGCCATCACGGTGGGGCAGGCGCTCGCCCTGGGTGCCCCACTTGCCGAGACGCTGGCCGCTCAAAGTCGCGAGATCCGTGCGGCTCATCGCGCTGCGGTCGAGCGCGAGATCGAACGTGCGCCCGTCAAGCTGCTGATTCCCACCGGCACGCTCATCTTGCCGGCGTTGCTTCTGTCCATATTGGGCCCGCTGCTGGGAGCAGGCGGGATGATGTAGGGAGGAATACATGAACACGATGGTCGAAGTTGCTGACAAGGCTTGGAACTGGGCTTTTTGCCGGGCGATCCGCGCTCGCCAGCATGCCAAGGAGCTGTTGCGGGAGGAGAGCGCGCAGGGTACCACCGAGTACGCCATTTTGGTGGGCGTGCTTGTGGTGATCGCGATTATTGCCATCGTTGCATTTAAAGGCAAGGTCCAAGATCTATGGAACGCTATCAGCGAGGGCATCAACAGCCTGTAGAGGGCGAGCGCCCCATCGGGGTGCTGCTGGTGTTTGCTTGCCTGACCGTGGCGATAGTGGCGGTGCTTTGGGGGCTTAATGCCGCGCGGCAGCAGCGTCCTGGGGCCGCCTTCGATTCGGGCTCAGATTCGGCGGTGGCGTCTCAAAAAGATGAGATGCGAGATGCGGACGATTCGGATGTCGCTGTCACGGCGCAAACCTTTCTGCGGACGCTCGACAAGCGGTCTGGCACTGCGACGGATTCGCCTGAGGACAATGCGATTGCGGTCCGGCTTGCATGGTCCGAGGACCGACCGATGACCGAGGCAGCGGCGGATATGTTACGCGCCTACCGCGAGGTGCCAACGGCCCAGCTCGCCCTGAGCGGCTATCTCGATATTAAGGGCAACGTATGGGGCGCCATCGTGCGCGATGGGCGCGGTTGGGTCGATATGGTGACGGTTGCCGCGGATGCTGGCGATGCTTCGTGTCGTCTGCGCGCCGTGCGTCTGGTCCCGCAAACAATAAGCTCAAAGGAGGGATCGTGAAATGCATGGCGTTCTGCGTGAAGAGGTTGCCCAAGCGACTGTGGAATACGCCATCGTCACGGTGGCGCTGTTATCGATCGTGCTGGCGATCGCGGGGCTTTGGCGTGCTGGCACCGATGGTCGCTTGGCGGCGCTGGTTGAGCGGGCGGCATCCCATGGCGTTGCCTCGACGTCGGTTATCGACGTCGCTGCGGGCGCTAAGGACATCGCGTTGTATTGATATCGCGCGCGAGGACCGGGCGCAGTCTACGGTCGAGGCCGCTTTTTTGCTGCCGACGTTTTTGACGCTCATCCTTCTCGCACTGCAACCGGTGTGCCTGCTTTATACGCGCGCGGTCATGGAGTCTGCCGCCGCCGAGACCGCGCGGCTCATGACCACGACGACGGCGGAGGACGACGATCTTAAGGAGTTCACCCGCCGCCGGCTTGCCGCAGTGCCCAACGTTTCGATCTTTCATGCCGGCGGGCCGCTGTCGTGGGATATCGAGCTTGGCCGGGCCGGTGCGGGTGGCGTCTCGTCCGTGTCCGTTTCCGGCGAGGTCAAGCCGTTGCCCGTGATCGGTGCGTTTGCGCAGGCTATGGGTGGTGCCGCCGAGGGCGGCTACGTTGAGCTCAAGGTCGATGTCTCGTATCAATCGCGTCCCGAATGGCTGGAGGGAGATTATGATTCGTGGATTGCTACATGGGATTAAGCGTTTCTGGTCTAGACGCGTTTTGACGCGCCGTCCGAGCTGCCATTGCAAGCGAGGCGGCTTTATGGGTCGAGCCGGTGTCGATCTGTTTATCGAAGACGGCGCCTATACCACGCTTTCTTCTGCCGTGGTCATCCTAGTGGTGCTCACATTGTTGTTTTCGTCGACCGCGGCGATATGGAGCATGTCGCGTGCCGGGGACACCCAGGTGGCGGCCGATAGCGGCGCGCTGGCGGGTGCCAACGTAGTGTCGTCCTATCACACGGCTGCCACGGTGGTTGATGCGAGTATCTTGAGTCTGGGGCTGGCGGGGTTTGCCACGATCGGGACGGGCCTGGTCGCCATCCTCATCCCGGGTGCCGAGCCGGTTGCCGGCAATATGGTCGACACCGGGATCGAGATCATTAAAACGCGCAACAAGTTTGCCAAAAGCGCATCGGAAGGCTTACAGAAAATCGAGACGGCTCTGCCGTATCTGATCGCCGCGCGTGCCACGCAGGCGGTGTCGGCGCAGGATACCGATAGTGTGACCTATACCGGTACGGCGCTTGCCGTGCCCAGGACATCCGAGTCGGACTTTGCTGCGCTCAAAGGGTCAGAGATCTCGACCGATACCATTAAAGACACATCAGATGATTTAGAGCGTGCGGCCGAGGAGCTGCGGAAGGCCTCGGAGGAGACGGCGAAGGCAAAGGAGCGCGCTTGGCTGGCGGATTGTGGTGGGTCTGACAAGGGCTCGGTCGGCAGCTGTTCTTGTATGTGGGAGCGCGCAAAAAGCCTAACGGATCTTTCCGGTGTTCAAAATCCGCATTACTCATCGAGCGTTACGTGGGAGCCTCAAGTTGCCCTTGATCGCGCGAAGGACTACTACCATTGGCGTCTGACAAATGAGAAGCCCCAGGGCTCGAGTGTCGAGATGAAGGCAGAGTCTGCGGCGCGTAAGGCGTTTTATACCTATGCGAACGCGGAGGTCGATCGGGCATATATAACCGAGAACGGAGACAGGGTTTCCTCCTATATTCCGCTGCTGCCGCGCAACTCTGATGAGGTTCGGGCGACGGAACTCTATACCGATGCGGTGTGGCCGACTAGCGTAAACGATGACAAGGCGTATCTGCATTACGGGACGACCTGCCCCAACTATAAGAAAGGGACGCCGAGCGGATTTGCTTCGGTTGCCGATTACGATGGACAGGATAAATGCAGCAAATGCCATTTTGGCGTTTTGTCGCTTGGTGCTGTTGCGGCGCCTTCAACCTCTATCGAAAACGGCTTCGAGTATCACTTTGACAAGTTTAAAGACGCCCTGGAGGACTACGTCGACTGTCGCAACAAGGAGCTCGAGCTCGAGCGTCAGACCGAGGACGAAGCCGACCGTGCGGGCAATGCGTTCGATACCGCCATCAAAGAACTTTCCGGTGAGCGTCCGCGTATCGCTCCGCCCGGTCGCAACGGCGTGGTTGCCTTTGCGGTTTCGGGTGCCATCTCGAGCCCCGATGAGCTCAACTCTTCGTTTAACACGGCAGTCAGGCTTGGCGATCGCGGTGCCATCTCTGCCGCGGTGCTGGCGCCCGATGGGGCGACGGCGCAAAACAACGTGCTTTCGCGATTTTTCTCGACATTGAAGGAACGCTCGGGTGGCGTTGCCGGCGTACTCGATGGCGTCATGGATGTCTGGGGACGGCTGCTTGTGGGATACGGAGACATCCAAGGTTCGGCCGACGAACTTATGGACGAGATGATTAAAGGCCTAGGAGGGGGCAGCGGCGCGTTGGGCTCCATCGCATCGTGGCTCGGCGATACCGTTTCGGCGTCCGTGGCGGCGTTGGGTCTGGAGCCGTGCGACTTGCGCCTGCGAAAGCCGGTGCTGACCGATTCCGCCAACGTCATTAAGAGTCCGGGGTCTGACATTGCTGGTTTCTCTCAAGCGCAAGACAAGCTGCGAAGTATTCCGTTGGGCGTGACCGATCCCAAGGCGCTTTGCGAGGCGTTGGAATATCAAGTCGAACGCACCATTAGCGGCACGGTGTTCACGCTTGCGGAGATTCCTCTGCCCGGCGGCGGCTCCATCCCGCTCACCGTCGATGTCGCCACGCTGGTTGGCGCTCTGGGCGGTGGGTCGTAATGAGTATCCGCATGCGTCTGCGCGAGGAGCGCGCCCAAGCGACGGTGGAGATGGCAGTGGTTACGCCCGTTTTGCTGGTGCTGGCACTCATCGTGTACAACGTCATGATCTTTGCCAGCGCTGTCGCGCGCTTCGACCGCGTGGTGCCCGACATCGTGTTGGCGCACGCCGTGGCGTCGGAGGGGGAGGGCGACGAAAGCTCTGCCGATGCCTCGGCGACGGTTCAGACTCAAATTCTGAATGCCATGGAAGGCTATGGCTTGCAGATCGAAGTGTCGAGCGAGCAAGGCGCGGAGGCATCGGATGGTGGCCTGCTCTCCCTATCCGGTACGTTTAGGACCTACACCTGCACCATGCACTATGAGCCGTGGCCGACTTCTCTCAGCATCGCTGGCGTTACGCTGGGGGCGCCGACAACGTTGTCGCACGAGCGCGCGGTGACGGTCGATCCATGGCGTCCGGGGGTGGTCATGTGACCGCGGTCTCGTCCTACATCGCGTACGCGCGGGCGCTCAACAGGCTGGGTTGGACGCCGGCCGAGTTTGCGGTGGCGGAGTCGTTTGCCGTGCGCCTGCGCGGCATGCTGGGACGGTGTCCGGTTGCCGCCAACGGTCTGCCGCTCGTCATGGCGTTTCCACGCTGCTCTTCGGTCCATACGTGTTTTATGGCCTATCCCATCGACATCGCCTTCATCGATCGCGACGGCAATATCCTCGCGCGCTACGAAAGCGTTCGTCCTTGGCGCACGTGCTCCTGCCCCGGCGCCTGGGCCGCACTAGAACGCTCTTCAATCATTGTTTCGATCCCTGCTCTCCAACGCGTGCCGGCTTAAGAATTGGCGACAGCGGACTTTCGTCATACGAAATTGGGTAAGATGGAGGAGAAGATGCATGGATGTTGAGATCCATCCCAACGCTAAAAAGCACCTGACGGAAAAGCAGGTGCTTAGCGCTTGGCTTGCGGTTACTGAGCGAATTCGTCGCGAGTCGAAGGACGAGCCGCCGAGATGGCTTGCGATTGGATGGCTCCCAGACGGACGAAGCGTGGAGCTTGTCGCGGTCGAGCTTGTTCGTGGGTGGCTTATCATTCATGCCTTGTCTCCAGTCCAGAAGAAATTTTGGCAGGAGATTGAATGGGCTCGGCAAAGGGGTCGATGATGGGCAAGACGTATACGGCCGCTAATGGTCAGGTTGTAACGGATGAAATGATTGACGCGTGGTGCGAGTCGTACGAGCGCGGAGAGTTTCCGGATGGCGAACACACCGTTGGTGGGATCGTGCATGGACGGCCCCCACTCTCAGGTGAGGGGACGGCAACGCTGTCGGTCAAGATTCCTCTGGGAATGAAGGAGGCCATTCGTCGACGGGCGGCTGCCGAGGGGATGACTCCAAGTGAGTTTGCCCGTGCGGCTCTGAGCGAAAAACTTCTTGCTGCCGGCTGATGCCTCTGACGTGCCGATTTAAAGAACCGAGGCTGTGCTCAAAAACTTTTTTAAAATTCTCGGTTGACCGGAACGCGTCCTTGGTTATACTAATCAAGCCTTGAAACAAGGCACACCTCAAATGGCTGGGTAGCTCAGTTGGTAGAGCAGAGGACTGAAAATCCTCGTGTCAGGGGTTCGATTCCCTTCCCCGCCACCTTGAATTGACTAGGACCTCTGCAAAGGGGTCCTTTTCTTTTATGCAGCCCCCACATGGAATCGAACCCCGTGAGGGCGCGGAGCTGAGTAAACGCGTAAGCGTTTGCCAGCGCAGCTCGCAAGGCGCGTAAGCGCCGCAGCGGTCCGTCCGCGCAGCGCGCGGACGCGATTCCCTTCCCCGCCACCTTGAATTGACTAGGACCTCTGCAAAGGGGTCCTTTTCTTTTATGTAGGGTTCTGCGGAAACTGCGTCCCAGAATAAGGGCTCAGAACGGGACACACTTTCCGGTGCCTGCCTCCGGCGCGCGTACACACCTCGTCGCACCATTCCGAGCCCGCTCGCCCCAGACATTCCTCCCACTTTCGCGTCACTTTACAGACCGTTCGGTCGCCTGTCCGCACACGCGGGTATACTCAAAACGATACTTATCCTATGCAATACGATGCGGGTTCGACCTGCATGATCCGAAGGGGGCAGTGATGGAGAGGATACTCGGCGTTAATCTCTCTGGCTGGTTTATTCCCGAGCCTTGGGTGACCCCGTCGCTGTACGCGGCGACCGGTGCATCCAACGCGGCCGAGCTACAGGAGGCCATGGGTACCGCCGCCTATAACGAGCGCATGCGCCGCCATTACGAGACGTTTGTGAGCGAGGACGATTTTCGCCGCATGGCGCAGATTGGCCTCAATGCCGTGCGTCTGCCGGTGCCCTGGTATGCCTTTGGCTCACAGGGGTCCGATGCGTCCTACATCTCGGTTGTCGACTACATTGACCGTGCAATTGAGTGGGCTGCCAAGTACGACATCCGCGTGCTGCTCGATCTGGCAACCGTGCCCGGTGGCCAGGGCGATTCCAACGATTCGCCCACCACGCCGGAGGCTGTCGCCGAGTGGCATTCGTCCACCAACGGCCGTCATGTCGCACTCGACGTGCTCGAGCGCTTGGCCGATCGCTATGGCGAGGCCGAGAGCCTGCTGGGCATTGAACTGCTGGACACGCCGCAGATGAGCGTTCGCAAGAGCCTCTTCACCATGACGGATGGCATTCCGGCCCACTACCTGCGCAATTTCTATCGCGATGCCTACGAGCTCGTTCGTTCGTATATGCCCGAGGATAAGATCGTCGTCTTCTCGTCGTCGGGGCATCCCAGCGAGTGGAAGCATTTTATGCGCGGCGCCAAGTACAAGAACGTCTACATGGACCTTCACCTGTACCATTACCGCGACGAGTACGCGCTCGACATTACGAGCCCCCGCGGGCTGACGACGGCGATTTCGCGTAACAAGCGCGAGCTTAAAGAAGCGATTTCGACTGGGTTCCCCGTGCTGGTGGGCGAATGGTCGGGTGCGGCGATCTTTGCCAACTCGTCGGTTACGCCCGAGGGCCGCAATGCCTACGAGCGCGTGTTTATCGCCAACCAGCTGGCTTCGTTTGCGCCGGCTGCCGGTTGGTTCTTCCAAACGTGGAAGACCGAGAAGCGCATTGCAGCATGGGACGCCCGCGCGGCGCTTGGTACGCTCGAGCGCGGCATGATTGAATAGGTTGATATGACGCAAAACAGCGCCCATACGGGCAAACTCTATGTGGTCGGCACGCCCATCGGCAACCTAGGCGACCTGTCCCCGCGCGTTGGCGAGGCTTTTGCCGCCGCCGATGCCATTTGCTGCGAAGACACGCGTGTGACGTCAAAGCTGCTGATGCACCTGGGCATTTCCAAGCCGCTTGTCCGTTGCGACGAGAATGTGATCGCTAGCCGCGCTGCCGGCCTGGTCGACCGTCTGCTGGCGGGGGAGACCCTCGCCTTTGCCTCGGACGCCGGCATGCCGAGCGTGTCCGATCCCGGCCAGGCGCTGGTCGAGGCGGCGCGTGAGGCCGATGTGCCCGTCGAAGTTATTCCCGGGCCCTCTGCTTGCGTCACGGCGCTTGTTTCGTCCGGCATTCCCTGCGAGCATTTTTTCTTCGAGGGCTTTTTGGGCCGAAAGCACGGCGACCGTGTGCGCCGTTTGCAGCGCCTTGCCGTGGTGCCTGGCGCACTCATCTTCTACGAGTCTCCACATCGTATCGTGGCGACGCTCGAGGCCGTGGCGGAGGTCTTTCCCCAGCGTGAGGTCGCCGTCTGCCGCGAACTCACCAAGCTGCACGAGGAGGTCTTGCGCGGGCCCGCTGACCAGCTTGCCGAGGAGCTGCGTGCTCGCGGCGAGGTAAAGGGCGAGATTGCGCTGGTCATCGCGCCGCCGAGCGAGGACGAGGAGGCCGGCATCGCGCCGGTTGGCGCTGCGGTAGCGGATCCCGACGAGGCCCTGCGCGAGGATATCCGCGCCGCGCTCGAGGAGGGGGAGCCCGCGTCTGCGGTGGCCAAGCGCCTGTCTCAGAAGTATTCGCGCCGCAAGCGCGATGTCTATGCCATGGTGCTCGATATGCAATAGATGGAGGATATCCAGCCCTTGCGCTAGAATCATCCTCTGTATGCAACGTTTTTCTGGAGGACAAACCCCATGGATCAAAGCAAGCCTTCGTTCTTTATCACGACGCCCATCTACTACGTCAACGCCGATCCGCACCTGGGCACGGCTTATTCCACCATCATCGCCGACGTTCAGGCTCGCTATCGCCGTTCCGCCGGCTATAACGTCAAGTTCCTGACCGGCATGGACGAGCACGGCGAGAAGGTCGCCGAGGCCGCAGCCAAGCATGGCATGACGCCGCAGGAGTGGACCGATAGCCAGGCCCCGCACTTCAAGGAGCTTTGGAGCAAGCTCGAGATTTCCAACGACGACTTCATCCGCACCACCGAGCCGCGCCAGCATCATGCCGTGCAGTACCTGTGGGAGCGCATGAAGGAGTCCGGTTACCTGTATAAGGGCAGCTACGACGGTTGGTATTGCGTGCCTGACGAGACCTACTTCACTGATACGCAGGTCCAGAAGGGCGACGAGGAGTACGGCAGCGTCGGCCAGCATCTATGCCCCGACTGCCACCGTCCGCTTGAGCGCGTCCAGGAGGAGTCCTACTTCTTTAAGCTTTCCGCCTTCCAGGACAAGCTTCTCAAGCTCTATGACGAGCACCCCGACTTTGTCGAGCCTGCGTTCCGCATGAACGAGGTTCGCAGCTTTGTCGAGGGCGGCCTCAACGACCTTTCCGTGAGTCGCACGAGCTTTGACTGGGGCATCCAGGTTCCGTTTGACGAGGGCCATGTGACCTATGTATGGTTTGACGCGCTGCTCAACTATATGACGGCCGTCGGCTACGGTGTCGACACCGACGAGGCGCGTGCCGAGCTGGCCTATCGCTGGCCCGCGCAGTTCCACATCGTGGGTAAGGACATCATCCGCTTCCACTGCGTCATTTGGCCCGCCATGCTCATGGCCATCGGCGAGGCCCTGCCCGAGCACGTCTTTGCCCACGGCTTCCTGACCGTGCGCAATGCCGAGACCGGCAAGGCCGAGAAGATGTCCAAGAGCCGCGGTAACGCCATCGCTCCGCAGGACGTTATCGACATGCTGGGCGTCGAGGGCTATCGCTACTACTTTATGACCGACGTCGTTCCCGGTACCGACGGCGCTATCAGCTTCGATCGCATGGAGCAGGTCTACAACGCCGACCTGGCCAACAGCTGGGGCAACCTTATCTCGCGTTCGCTCAACATGAGCGGCAAGTACTTTGACGGTTGCGCGCCCGCCAAGCCCGCATCGTTCGATGCGTTCGACAACCCGCTGGCAAAGATCGCCGATGGCCTGGTCGACCGCTACATGGCCAAGATGGACGTGCTCGATTACGGCGGAGCCAAGGACGAGGTTATGGAGCTCATCCACGCCGCCAACCACTACATCGAGGACTCCGAGCCTTGGGCGCTTGCCAAGGATGAGGCTAAGGCTGACGAGCTGGCATTTGTGATCTACAACCTGCTCGAGGCCATCCGCATTGCCGCTCACCTGCTGATGCCGCTCATGCCTCAGACCTCTGCCGAAGCCCTGCGCCGCCTGTCCTGCGAGGACGAGGCCGCGAGCGACGACCTCAAGGGCATTTGCGCTTGGGGCCTGCTTGCCGGTGGTCAGCCCGTCGAGAAGGGTGAGCCGCTGTTCCCGCGTCTGGGCTAAGACGCCGCGCGCCATATCGGCAATTTGCTGTTTAGATGTAAGGGCATGGCCGCAACGGTCCATGCCCTTTTGTTTCAAGACGCCGCCATCATGCTAAGGAGGCAACTATGACAACTTCGCCTTTGGCAAACCCCACGGCAACAAGGGAGCTGCTGGAGGAGTTTGGCCTTGCGACCAAGCATCGCCTGGGCCAGAACTTCCTGATCGACAACCATGTAATTGAGCGCATTTGCGAGCTTTCCGAGCTCACGGGCGATGAGCGCGTGCTCGAGGTTGGCCCGGGCGTTGGTACGCTCACGCTCGCGCTGCTGCAGGAGGCGGCGTGCGTCACGTCGATCGAGGCCGATCCCGAACTCGAACCGGTGCTCGATGCCCATGCCGCCGACTATGCCAACTTCCGCTTTATCATGGGCGACGCGCTCAAGGTGACGACGGGGCAGATTGAGCAGGCTGCAGGCGGTGAGCCGACGGTATTTGTCGCGAACCTGCCCTATAACGTGGCGGCGACGATCATCCTGCAGTTCTTCCAGACGATGCCCGCGCTCAAGCGTGCCGTGGTCATGGTTCAAAAGGAGGTTGCCGATCGCATTGCCGCGGTGCCGGGTAACAAGACCTATGGCGGCTACACGGCAAAGCTCGGCCTGTATGCGCAGGTTACGGGTCGCTTTGAGGTGCCGCCACGTTGCTTTATGCCGGCACCGCACGTGGACTCGGCCGTCGTGCGTATCGACCGTGTTGACGGCGTGGCGCCCGAAGGACTCGATCGCGAGTTTGTGGCCCGCGTGATTGATGCTGCATTTGCTCAGCGCCGCAAGACCATCCGCAATTCCATGAGCGCCAACGGCTTTGCCAAGGACGTGCTCGACGCCGCCTTTGAGGCTTGCGGTATCGCACCCACCTCGCGCGCAGAAACGCTTGATGTTGCCGACTTTATCCGCCTGGCTCAGGAGCTCATCCATGATGCCTAATGCCGAACGCGTGACGTTTACCAAGAAAAAGAAGACGGTTGCTTGTCCTGTGCCCTTGGCACCGCTTGCTGACACGCATGCGCATCTGCTTTCGTTTTGGGGGAAAGAAGTGCCCGAGACGCTCGTGCGCGCCAAAGCCGCGGGCGTCGACCTGTTGGTGACGATGCTCGACCCCATCGCCGACAAGCGCAGCGTGACGGACTATAGCGACTGGCTCGTGCGCGAAATTCTGCCGATGCGGGATATTCCGCAGATCAAGTATCTCGCTGGCGTTCACCCCTATGGCGCGCCGGATTATACCGATGACATTCACGCGCAGGTTGTTGCTGCGCTCGATGACCCTTTGTGCGCCGGTATCGGCGAGATCGGTCTGGACTACCACATGGATTACGACGACGACATCGCGCCGGCGCCCCACAGTGTGCAGATTGATTGCATGGCGCGTCAGCTCGAAGTTGCCGTGCGCCGCAATGTGCCGGTGGAGCTGCACCTGCGGCACGAGGACTCGGATGGGGAGCGCACCTCGCATATGGATGCGTACAACGTGCTGCGCGAGGTGGGTGTGCCTCAGGCCGGTTGCGTGCTGCACTGCTTTGGCGAGGACCGCGCCACGATGGAGCGCTTTGTGGAGCTGGGCTGCTATATCGCCTATGGTGGTGCGGCCACCTTTAAGCGCAACGACGACGTGCGCGAGGCATTTGCGGCGACCCCGCTCGACCGCATTTTGTTCGAGACGGATTGCCCGTATATGGCGCCGGAGCCCATTCGCGGTCTTGAATGCGAGCCAGCAATGATCTCCATTACGGCAAACGCGCTGGTTAACGACCGTGTCGATCGCACTGGTGAGGACGCCGAAACAATCGCGCATGCCGCTTGGGAAAATGCCTGCAAACTTTTTCAAAAATAGTTCTTGCGTTCGCGGTGGAGCTCCGTTATTCTAATTCCTGCACGCGGGCGTGGCGGAATTGGCAGACGCGTACGGTTCAGGTCCGTATGGGGGCAACCCCATGAAGGTTCAAGTCCTTTCGCCCGCACCATTGATTGAAAGAGCTCCCAGCAATGGGAGCTTTTTTGTTATGGGCCCGTCGCAGGGACTTGAACCTGTGAAGGAGCGAGCGTAAAGAAAACGCGGAGCGTTTTTAGCGAGCTGGCGAGGACGCCGGCAGGCGGCCGATGCCGGTGCGGATCCGCGAAGCGGATACGCGGACGTCCTTTCGCCCGCACCATTGATTGAAAGAGCTCCCAGCAATGGGGGCTTTTTTGTTATACACGATCTCCTTGGACGGGTATCCTAATGGCAACGTGCGCCTATCAGAGGAGAGACCATGCTGTTTTCCGGTATCATCGCTGCCCTTACGAGCCTTTTGATTCCCATCATCATCCTGCTGCTGTTGCTTCCCAACGCCTGCTACGTCGTTGAGCAGCAGCACGCTGTGATCATCGAGCGCTTGGGTAAGTTCAATCGTATCGTCAACGCGGGCTTCCACGTGAAGGTGCCCGTGATCGACCGCAAGGCCGCCACGGTGAGCCTGCGCACCATGAAAAACGGTTTTGGCATCGACGTTAAGACCCAGGACAACGTGACCATCGGCCTTGAGGTCTCCGCTCAGTACCACGTGAGCTATGACATGGGCGCCGGCCCGGCAGATTCGGGCATCTACAAGAGCTACTATATGCTGCAGGAGCCCGTCGACCAGATGCGCGACTTCATCACCGACGCCCTGCGCTCTTCGATTCCTGTCTACACACTCGATGAGGTCTTTGCCAAGAAGGATGACATCGCCAAGGATGTCAACGCTACCGTTTCCGAGCAGATGGCCGCCTACGGCTTCACCCTCGTGTCGACGCTCATCACCAAAATCGCACTGCCGACCGAGGTTGAGAACTCCATGAACGACATCAACGCCGCCCAGCGCAAGCGCGCTGCGGCACAGGAGCTCGCCGAGGCAGACCGCATCAAGCGCGTCACCGAGGCGACCGCCGAGGCTGAGGCGATGGAAAAGGCAGGCGAAGGCATCGCCAACCAGCGCAAAGCTATCGCGTTGGGCATCAAGGATTCGCTCGAGATTATCCAGGAGACAGGCGTTGGCAACGATGAGGCCAACCAGCTGTTCATGTTTACGCAGTGGACCGAGATGATGACGGAGTTCGCACGTACGGGCAAAAACTCGACGGTCGTGTTGCCGAGCGACTTCTCGCAGTCGGCCTCTATGTTCGAGCAGATGCTGGCTGCCGGCAAAGTTCAAAACGATTCGAAGGAGTAGGCGCGCGTGAAATACACCGTCGTTTGTGTTGGTAAGCTCAAGGAGCGCTTTTGGAAGGACGCGTGCGCTGAGTACACCAAGCGTCTGGGTGCCTATGCCAAGGTGGATATCCGCGAGGTGGCCGATATCGACCCGGCTAAGGCGGGCGGTGTGGATGCTGCGCGTGACAAGGAGGGGGCGGCGATTCTTGCTGCCTTGCCGTCTCGAGCGCATGTGATCTTGCTGGCCATTGAGGGCAAGGAGCGTTCGAGTGAGGAGCTCTCGGCGAGGCTCGACGATCTTATGCTGCGAGGTAGTAGCGACATTGCCTTTGTAATCGGCGGTTCGGACGGCGTGAGTGATGAGGTGCGCGCCCGCGCCGACGAGATGCTCAGCTTTGGGCGCATTACCTTGCCGCACAACCTGGCGCGCGTGGTGCTGCTGGAGCAGATCTACCGCGCCTGCAAGATTAGCCGTGGCGAGCCGTATCACAAGTAGGTCGGCAATACGAAACAATAGCGTGGGACAATGACTTTCGTTTTTGAGGAACGCATCTGAGAGGACTGTGTGATATGAAGATTGGATTTGTCGGTTTTGGCAATATGGCGAGTGCTATGGCCGATGGCTGGATTGCCGCCGGCGTGGCCGCGGGCGACATGTGCGCCTGCGCAGGCCGCTACGATGCTTTGGTCGAGCGTTGCGAGGTGCGCGGCATGGTCGCCTGCCACGATGCCGCCGAGGTTGTCGCCGCATCCGATATCGTGGTCGCTGCGGTCAAACCGTACATGATCGAGAAGGTATTCGCCCCGCTCAAGGATGCTCTTGCCAAAAAGGTCGTTCTGTCGGTTGCCTGGACCTGGGACAGTGCCAAGTGGGAGCAGGTCCTGCCGGGCGTCGCGCATATCTCGACGGTGCCCAACACGCCGGTTTCGGTGGGCGAGGGCGTCATCGCCTGCGAGAAGGCTTCGACGCTTAACGACGAGCAGCGTGCTGTGGTGCTCGACCTGCTCGGTAAGCTTGGCGCTGTCGTCGAGCTCGACACAAGCCTGCTGTTTGTGGGCGGCACGGTGGGTGGTTGCGCTCCGGCGTTTGTCGCCATGGCAATCGAGGCCCTGGGCGATGCGGCGGTCAAGCACGGTATCCCGCGTGCGGATGCTTATCGCATTGTGAGCCAGATGGTGCTGGGTACGGCAAAGCTGCAGCTTGCAACTGGCCAGCATCCTGCGGCGATGAAGGATGCCGTATGCTCGCCCGGCGGTGCCACCATCAAGGGCGTCGTTGCACTCGAGGACGCCGGCATGCGCAGCGCCCTGGTCAAGGCAATCGACGCAACCCTCCAGTAAAACCGACCAAAAAAGGGACAGTTTATTTTGGCAGGTTTTTCCTGCGGTTTTGTCCTTTTAGCGAAAAGTGCCCCGCAACTGGCTCAATTCCAGTTGCGGGGCACTTGCGTTTGCCCAGATAAAACCGACCAAAATAAACCTGTCCCTTTTTGGCAGGTTAGTCCCAGAAGCTGTCTTCTTCGTCCTCGGACTTGGGGCCGCGGTCGACATACATCTTATGGGTGCGCTTCTCCATTACAAAGGCAATAATCGCAAACAGCAGGATGCCGCCGGCGAAAAGGATGGCAAAACCGGTGCGGGTGCCAAACAAAAAGGAAAAAACTGCGTCCATTGGGTGCCTTCTTGCGTAGTTGAGTTGGGTCGTAAACGCTCATAAGTATATACTTGCCCATACATGTACAAGGTTGCAACCTAAATGGAATGTATATCGCCGGAGGATCTAATGCTTGATATCAAGTTTGTTCGCGAGAACCCCGATGCCATCGATGTCGCCATGGCTAACCGCCAGACGTCTTGGGATCGCGAGAAGTTCTTTGAGCTCGACGACGAGCGTCGTGCCGTCATCACCGAGGTTGAGGAACTTCAAGCCACGCGCAATGCCGAGTCCAAGAAGATCGGCGCCCTGATGAAGGAGGGCAAGAAGGACGAGGCCGAGGCCGCCAAGGAGGCCGTGCGCGCCGTCAACGAGAAGATTGACGGTCTGGCCGAGCGCCGCACCGCCCTCGAGCAGGAGCAGTACGACTTCATGGCTCACCTGCCCAACATTCCCTGCGAGGCCACGCCGTACGGCAAGGACGAGGACGAGAACATCGAGCGCCGTCGTTGGGGCACCCCGCGCGAGTTCGACTTCGACTTTAAGCCGCACTGGGATCTGGGCACCGACCTCGACATCCTTGACTTCGAGCGCGGCAACAAGCTCTCCGGCAGCCGCTTCACCGTTCTCGGTGGCGCCGGCGCCCGTCTTGAGCGCGCCCTCATCAACTTCTTCCTCGATACGCACACCAGCCGTGGTTTTAAGGAGTGGTGGCCGCCCATCGTCGTCAAGCGTCAGACCATGTTCGGCACGGGCCAGCTGCCCAAGTTCGAGGACGACGCCTATCACGTCTCGGGCGACAACTTCCTGATCCCCACCGCCGAGGTCGTGCTCACCAACCTGCACGCCGGTGAGCTCCTCGACGCCGACACCCTGCCGCGCCGCTACACCGCCTTCACCCCCTGCTTCCGCGAGGAGGCCGGTTCCGCCGGTCGCGATACCCGTGGCATCATCCGTCAGCACGAGTTCGACAAGGTCGAGATGGTCAAGTTCGCTAAGCCGGAGGAGTCCGACGAGGAGCTCGAGAGCATGACCGCCGAGGCCGAGTACCTGCTGCAGCAGCTGGGCCTTCCGTATCGCGTGATTAGCCTGTGCACCGGCGACTTGGGCTTCTCTGCCCGTCAGACCTACGACATCGAGGTCTGGCTGCCGAGCTACAACGCCTACAAGGAGATCAGCTCCTGCTCCAACTGCGGTGACTTCCAGGCTCGCCGCGCCAACATCAAGTATCGCGACCCCGAGAACTTCAAGGGTTCGCGCTATCTGCACACCCTCAACGGTTCCGGCCTGCCGGCTGGCCGTACCATGGCTGCCATTCTGGAGAACTACCAGAACGCCGACGGCACCATCACGATCCCCGAGGTCCTGCGTCCCTACATGGGCGGCCTCGAGAAGATCGAGCCGGTCGCGTAACTTGGCTGCATAGGCGATATGCAAGGGCGCTCCTTCGGGGGCGCCCTATTTCGTGCGCAGGTCCATACCATGCCGTGCGGACAGCTCAATAGAAAACACACGAACAACTGTTCTGTATACAGCAATCTACCTGCTATGCTTTTGCTAAATAAGAGCGAGAGAAAGGGGACGCGATGGAGCTGTTTGATGATCGGGTGGTTTTGTTTGAGAGCGACGAGGGCGGGGAGTACCTGCTTGTAACGTGTGAGCCGTCTGGCATGGGTGGCCTGGTGGTTCGACAGACGAGCGGGGGTCCGTTGACCCAATGGTGCTTTGAGGAGTCGCCTCATGTGGTTGAGACGTTTGTGGCGCACGAGGGGCTTGTGGCCCTGGAGCATTTCTATGGGGTCCGGACATCTAACCAGGTTGCTCGCATGTTGAGTATCTCGTTTGCCGATTATGATTGTGCCCAGCGGGTGAGATCGCTCCTGAGGGAACTTGATGCTAAGTTTGACGTGATCGAAAAGCCAATCGATCGTACGGGGAACGACGGTATATGCGGAGCAGCATGACAAGACTGCGTTCCACAAAAAAGTTTGAAATTGTGCTTGACTCCAATAAGCTAAAGTGGTTTTATATGTCTTGCGCTGCGGCGTTACCTCAGCTGGATAGAGGGTCTGACTACGAATCAGAACGTCATAGGTTCGAATCCTATACGCCGCACCAATTGAAATTGAAAGCCTCCGGCAACGGGGGCTTTTCTTTTATGGCAGCACCGCATGGATTCGAACCTCGGTCGAGGCACGAACAACTTAATTATCACTCCGTAAAATTTTTTTCTAATTGTCGCTTGACCCATCGGGGGCTCGCGTGCATAATAATCCGTGCGTTGCGGCGTTACCTCAGCTGGATAGAGGGTCTGACTACGAATCAGAACGTCATAGGTTCGAATCCTATACGCCGCACCAATTGACTTTAAAGCTCCCGGCGACGGGGGCTTTTCTTATATCGCGATGCGTCGAAGATCGCGCCAAGCCCTCCAAATGATTAAAAATCAAATTCGATAACTTTTTTTGAAAAAATGCTTGACCATTATTCAGTCTCTGTGCATAATAATCAACAAGTCGCGGCGTTACCTCAGCTGGATAGAGGGTCTGACTACGAATCAGAACGTCATAGGTTCGAATCCTATACGCCGCACCATTTGAGATTAAAGCTCCCGGCAACGGGGGCTTTTCTTTTACGTAAACACCGCATGGATTCGAACCTCGGTCGAGGCGCGGGCGTAAAGAAAACGCGGAGCGTTTTTAGCCCGCGGGCGAGCACGCCGGCAGGCGGGCGAAGCCGGTGCGGATCCGCGCAGCGGATGCGCGGAATCCTATACGCCGCACCATTTGAGATTAAAGCTCCCGGCAACGGGGGCTTTTCTTTTACGCCAGCTTGAGTGCTTTCGTCCAAAGGGACGATTTCCTGTCGACTCGTGTAAGATTCCGAGTAGATGTCGCGACTTATTCGCGACCACTCCTTCTCAAGCGACCGATCAGGGTGATATTTCGTGGCAGAGCGTCCGACATACAAGCTCAGGTTTCTCGATCCCAAGAAGCGCTTTCCGGCGATGTCCGAGCAGCCTGCGGGACGCTCATATGGCGTGGTCTGGAAACTCTTTGGCGAGGATCAGCATGAATCTTGTTATGTCGTCGAATTCGTTGGCAAAAGCCATGTGTCGCTTTTGGGCTACGTAAGCGTTTCGGGTGAGGTGTACAAGGTGGACCGCCCCGTTAGCGAGGCTCCGCTGCCCAACGATCCCGACATGGAACTGGTCCTTGACGAGTCGGACTCCGGTATTGGTGAGATTATGGTGAGGGGAGCAAACGGCACGATGCGCGCGTGCGCGCGAACCGTCGGCTCTCCCGAAGGCCCCATGCGCGAACAGTCCGATCACGAGACATGGAATTCGACCCGCTCCCTTCCTTACGGTGAGTTCATGGCATCGATGTTCCTGCGCTACGTGATATTCGCTGACTCCGAAAATACCATTGCGAGCACGGCGGACGCCGACGGACTCGACGAGGGTATGCAAAACGTTGTCGACAAGATCAAGCTCGTAAAGTTGCCCGAGCCGGTCGAGGTGTTTTTGGGCTTTAACACGGCACCGCTCCCTGACGCTATCGAGACGCTGCTCTACCGCGTTGACCATGCCGAGAATCCGAGCGGTATCGAGCGCTATGCCGCCGCCCTTATGAGTGAAATTGACTTGCCCCGCTTGCGCACCATCGCCGCTAAGTCCGAGATGAGCCTGGCTCGCATCGATCGCTCAAAGCTTTTCTATCTCAATTTTGATCGCAGCCTGCTGGACCAGGACGAGATTGACATGCTGCTTGCCATCGAGTGCCGTCTTAACCGTCTCTCCGGCATCCTTGAGCACATCGGGGCCGGATTGGTCCCTGCGGCATCCTCGCCGAGCCTTGAGGGCTGCGCGCTCTTTGATGCGTGGCATATCGCCAAGACGACCAACGATGTTCCCCGACTGCTCGATACGGCCTCGAGCGATAACCCGTGGGGCAAACCGGGTACGGTGGCTTGCCAGCCGGGCGGTGAGTGGGATGTGCGTACCCGCTTCGCGCGTATTGTCGAGGCACTTAACGTGGTCACGCGGCTCGACTATACCTATCGGGCAAACGTTGCCGAGGGGATCATGCTCGTTCGGTTTGGGCAGTCTGTCGTTGATGCCATGCCGCAACGTGAATACGACGCTCAAGATGACGCCTGGCGCGAGTTGGACGAGGACGCGCGTGCGATCTGGGCCGCGGAGCACGATGCGCGCGTGGCACTCACGCTTGCAGCAGCGTGTTTTGCCGCGGGCACCTGCATCACGCGCTGCTATGTGCAGATTGCTGCTCCCGGCAGTGAGCAGGGCGAGCGCGTTGTCGCAACGTATTTCTTTGGGCGCGCGGCCTATCTGGCCGATTGCGTGCCTGTCGTCAAGGATCTTGAGAGCATGGACATGGACGATATGCCGTGCAAGCGTGTACTTGAGGCGTATGAGTCAACCGCTCCGGAGACGATTGAGCCTGCGGAGGTTCATGCTCGTCCGCGTGATGACCATCGCACGCTGCCGCCGGCGCTGCGCGATCTGCTGCTTGCCGATACGGCTGACGAGTTGGAGGTCATGGAAGAGGACGACGACCCATACGTGGCCCGTGTTGTTGAATTGCGCGAGCAGGCAAAAGTCGACCGTACAGGTGCTTTTGAAGGCTTTTCCCGTCTTGTCGAGGAGTTGGAGGCTAAGTGCGCCGTCGCCGAGCTTTTGGCGACAGGTCCGGTTCAAACGCAGTTTTGCGATAACCAGCTGGTGCGCATGGTGCTACCGGTGTTGGAAGAAGACCGCTCTGTGCGAATCCTTCGTGCGCCCGATGCGCTGTACTTTGCCCAGCACGAGATCTGCAGTTTTTACGCCGAGCAAGAGGACTTTGAACGAGCACTGCCCGAGGTGCGCCATCTTTACGATCTGGCGCGCTCGTCCATGCAGTCGCACTTTGCGCTCATCAACGTGCTCGCGCGTCTGGAGCGCTTTGACGAGATTATCGAGGTGGCGCGCCACGGCCTACGTATTGCCAGCGATCGTTCTGCAATCGGCTACCTGTTCTATCGCTTGGCGTTTGCCTATTGGAATTGCGATCAGCTCGACCTGGCGCTGGCTTGTTACCGTCTGGTGCCGCGCGGCGAGGAGTCGGGCAGCAGCGCGCTGGAAGAAATGCAGGGCCTTATGAACGAGATGGGTGTCAGCGAGCCTCCGACGTTCGAGGAAGCGGTCGAGACCATCCGCAGGGCTGGACTCGAATTGCCGCCCGTGCCCGCGGTGGCCAACCAGCTTGCGGATGCCGCCGTGCAGCTGGTCGATAACGGCTTCTTTTTCCTGGCGCGCGGTTGCATCTTCCAAATGTGGCGTACCATGGGCAACGACGAGCTCGGCTCCCTCAACCGCTCGCTGGGGTAGGGGCGAAAACTGCAAGGAGGAAAGGCCGCTGGGCAATTAGAAAATTCCCTCTTGCCCAACTTCGACTGTTTGGTTACTATAGAACGGCTGTTACGGAGAGCTGACCGAGAGGCCGAAGGTGCTCGCCTGCTAAGCGAGTATGCCCCAAAAGGGCATCTGGGGTTCGAATCCCCAGCTCTCCGCCAGTACGAATTTGAAGAAGGGTCCCATTTGGGGCCCTTTTTATTATCAAGAATGGCATCTGGGGATTCGAACCCTCAAAAAAAGAGGCATCCTTTCGGACGCCTCCTTTCAGTGGGCTTATTATTCTTGCGCACTACACCTCGGGCGCCTTGGCGACGGTCTCGCTTTCTGCCGTGAGCGGGCGGTTGTCGATGCGACGGCCCAGACGGTCGAGCTTCACAAGGAGCCATTCAATGGGATTCGGCCCAGCGCCTTCTTCGTCGGCAACCAGGTCCATGACGGCGATCTTGGTGCCGTCCTGCTTGAGCGTAACGCTACCCACCTTATCGCCCACATGCACCGTGCCCGAAAGATCGTCGTAGCTAACCTTTTCGGTCACCTCGCCGGCAAGGGAAAACACGGTCGCTTGCGCCGTAGGATCGGCGAGTGTGGCGTCGATCGTCTTATCCGTCCAGTCGGTTTGGCCAATACGCGCCATAAGCGGGTTGCCGTTGGCGGTCTTTTCCTGCGTGTTGGCGATTGCGACCGTCACCTTGTGACCGTAGTACCAATTGGCAAGGGTTGCGGTATCGGTAAAGCGCTGGTCGGTGGTGGTGGAGTTCAAAACGACGGTGTAGATCTCGTCGCCGTCGCGGTTGTAGGCGCTCGTAAAGCAATAGCCCGCGTCGTCGGTGGTGCCGGTCTTGCCACCGATGTTGCCATCTTGGCCCAGCAAATAGTTATGCGTGTCCATGGAATGCGAATGGTCGGCGCCGTCGGCGCCCGTGACCTCGATCCAGGAATCCTCGCTCGCTACGACCTCGCGGATCGTGTCGTTTTTCATGGCCTCCTGCATCATCAGCGCTACGTCGTGTGCGGTTGAGTGCATATCGCCAGCCCACTCATCAAAGTCCAGACCATGCGGGTTTTCAAAAAGCGTACCGGTGCAGCCGAGCTTCTTAGCGCGCTCGTTCATGGCCTTCACAAAGGTGGCCTCGGCGTCTTTGGTCTTAGGCTCGATCTTCTTGCCCACATATTCGGCGAGCACGATGGCGGCGTCGTTGCCCGAGGGAATCATCAGGCCGCGCAGTGCCTGTTCCACGGTAAGCTCGTCGCCTTCGAGCAAGCCGGCGGTCGAATTGCCCACGGTGGCCGCGGTGTTGCTTACCGTGACCTTCTCGTCCATCTTGCAATTCTCGACGGTTAGGATTGCGGTCATGACCTTGGTGATCGAGGCGATTTTGACCTGCTCATCGGCGCCGCGCCCATAGTAGACGGTGCCGTCTTTGCCCATGACGAGGGCATTGGTCGCATCGATATCGGGCAGGTTTTCGGCCGTGATGCCGCGCGCATCGGCGGTTTTGCCGCAAACATTGTCGGTCGTGAGCACTTGGGCGCCGGCGACGGTGGGCACGCCAGCGGCAAGGGCGATAGCGCAGACAAAGCCGGCGGCAAGCTGGGCTGAGCGCTTTGCAAAAGAGATGAGGGACTTCACAGATTTCGCTTTCGACGGGATGGTCTCTTCTGGAACTAGAGTATATCGTTTGCCGGTGTCGGCGATCATCGCGTGCGTGCGTGGCCCACATCCGCGCCCGAACGGGCACAAGGGTGCTTAAGGCCGACTTAATCACCCACGCTTGTTGTGTGTGGCATGCGCCCCCTCGGGCATAATGGAGCGCGAGAGGAGCACGCATGAACGAGCGCATTTTGGTAGTTGATGACGAAAAGGCCATCGCCGACTTGGTTGGTATCTACCTTACAAAAGAAGGCTTTGACGTACAGGTCGCCTATAGCGGGGCCGATGCTGCCAAGGCAATCTTGGAGCAGGAGTTCGATCTGGCGCTGCTGGATGTCATGCTGCCCGATATCGATGGCTTTGAGCTGCTACGTACGATCCGTTCCAGCCATACCCATCCCGTGATCATGCTGACGGCGCGCGATGCCCAGCAAGACAAGATCGAGGGCCTTTCGCTTGGCGCGGACGATTATGTGGTCAAGCCGTTCCGTCCGCTTGAGCTCATCGCACGCGTGCACGCTCAGCTTCGTCGCTACACCAGCTACGGTAGCCGCGCGCAGGCGGCCGAGTCGCCGACCATCCAGCTCGACGGCCTTGAGATCAACCGCGATGCTCGTTCCGTGACAGTGGACGGTTCACCGGTTCGCCTCACGCCCATCGAGTATTCCATCTTGCTGTATCTGGTCGAGCATCGCGGCAGCGTGGTGGCCGTGGAGGACCTGTTCCGCGCGGTGTGGAACGAGGATTTTATGCCCGGCTCCAACAATACGGTGATGGTGCACATTCGCCACCTGCGCGAAAAGATCGGCGACGACGCTCAAAAGCCGCGCTTTATCAAAAACGTCTGGGGCGTCGGCTACATAATCGAATAACGCCTTTGATGGTGGGGAAGTGGATATGACAAAAGACGATAGGCGGGTATTCGAGGTGCCCGATCGACTCTTTGAATACGTAAGGGCGGTCGTTGACAACCGTGCGTTGGCGACGGTACTGCTCTTTATGCTGAGTCTGCTGCTCATCGGCATCGACAATATCGTTGGCATCCTGGCGGTGCTGCTCATTGGCTTTTTGCTGATCGATCGATTCGAAATCGTTCGCCGCTGCGTGGTAATCGGCGGTGCCGCGTGGACCCTTACGCTGGCGATCGGGGCCCTGGCGCTTGGCGGTATTCGCGAGCCCGTGTTCTTTGATGCCGGCTTTGTGTTCAACATGCTTGGCTTTGTGCTGGCACTTGCCGTGTGCGTCCTGTTCTTTTGCGGGCGTGCCCTGTACTACCAGGGTTATGAGCAGGGCGAGCAGCATGCCGACCGCGTGATCGCCGCCCGCATTCAGGACCGTCTGATCGATAACCCCGACACATGGGACAACATTGACGGCGACTTCCTCGAGGTCGAGGGCGCGCTCAACCGGGCGCGCGATTGCGAGCGTAGGGTTCAACAAGCCCTGCGTGACGAATCCCACCGCAAAGATGACCTGGTGACGTACCTGGCGCACGACCTGCGCACGCCGCTCGCCAGCGTGGTGGGCTACCTTTCGCTCTTGCAGGAGGCCCCCGATTTGCCGCTTGAGCAGCGCACACGTTTTACGGGCGTGGCACTCGACAAGGCCCACCGGCTCGATGCGCTCATCGAGGAGTTCTTCGACATCACGCGCTTTGATTTCCACGATATCGTGCTCACCCGCAGCTACGTCGATTTGGGGCTCTTACTGGCACAGGTGGCCGACGAGTTCTATCCCATTCTCAACGAACAGCATAAAGAAGCCCAGGTTGATATCTGCGAGGATCTGACGGTGCTCGTGGACGGCGACAAGATGGCTCGCGTATTCAACAACATCATGAAAAACGCCGTTGCCTATAGCTATGAAGGCTCGATGATCACGATTGAGGCCAGACGTTTGGGTAACGGCGGCGTGCGCGTACGATTTATAAACCAGGGCGATCCGATCCCTGAGCCAAAGCTCAAGGTGATCTTTGAGAAGTTCTATCGCCTGGATGCGGCGCGTGCGACCAATCGCGGCGGCGCTGGGCTGGGTCTCGCCATCGCCAAGGAGATTGTATGCGCGCATGGCGGCACCATCGCGTGCGAATCGACGCCCGAGCATACCGTTTTTACCATCGAGCTGCCCGCCGCGTAGCGTAGGCGCCCTTACAAACACCTGACAATGCGCTCACGTGCGTATGAGCCGCGGTTTCTACTATCGATACTGCTGAATTGATATCGACGTGGAGGTATGCGGTATGACGGCTGGTGTGGCTATGGAGCCCACGGAGCTCGAGGAGCTAATGGAGGCGCGAGCCAAGGCTGCGCACGAGCGCGAAGTCGGAGACGCGACGCGCCCCACGGCGCAGGACCTTGCCGCCTCGCCGACGCGCATCGACGTCGAGGGCCTCGATTTGTTCTATGGCGACCACCGTGCACTCAAGGACGTGTCCATCAAGATCCGCGACAAGCAGATCACCTCGTTTATCGGTCCTTCGGGCTGCGGAAAGTCCACGTTGCTGCGCTGCTTTAACCGCATGAACGACGACATCAAGGATTGCCGCATCAAGGGCAAGATCGCGCTCGATGGCCAGGATATCCTGGGCGACTACGACGTCTGCCGTCTGCGCCAGCGCGTGGGCATGGTGTTCCAGCGTCCTAACCCGTTTCCCATGAGCATTTATGACAACGTCGCGTACGGCCCCCGTGGCATGGGCGTGCGCGATCGCGCCGTGCTGGATGAGCTGGTCGAGGATTCCCTTCGTCGAGCCGCTCTGTGGGATGAGGTCAAGGACAAGCTCAAGGAGTCGGGCCTGGGCCTTTCGGGCGGGCAGCAGCAGCGCCTGTGCATCGCCCGCGCGCTTGCCGTGCAACCCGACATCCTGCTGATGGATGAGCCCACGAGCGCCCTCGACCCCGTGTCGACGCTGGTGGTGGAGCAGCTTGCCTGCGAGCTCAAGGAGACCTGCACGTTGGTGGTCGTTACGCACAATATGCAGCAGGCGGCGCGCATCTCCGACTCGGTCGCGTTTTTCTTGCTGGGCGAGCTGGTGGAGCACGCGCCCACCGCTCAGCTCTTCAAAAAACCGACCGATTCGCGCACAGCGGATTATTTGACGGGACGTTTTGGCTGATACCATCTCGTAAAGGTACCTTTAGGGTTAAGATGCGGTCATGCCGGCCGCAAAGGGGTTCAACATGATCTATTACGTCGAGGACGATGACAACATCAGGGATTTGACGGTCTATGCGCTGCGCAAGCAGGGGATCGAGGCCGAGGGCTTTTCGTGCGATGGTGAGTTTAAGGCTGCTGTGGCGCGACGGGTGCCCGATGCTGTCCTGCTCGACATCATGTTGCCCGATACCGATGGCCTGGCAATTATGCGTCGCCTGCGTGCCGACCGCCTGACGGCGACGGTGCCCATCATGATGCTTACTGCCAAGGACACCGAGCTCGACAAGGTGATGGCGCTCGATGGCGGTGCCGACGATTACCTGACTAAGCCGTTTTCGCTCATGGAGCTTGCGAGCCGTTGCCGCGCACTGCTGCGTCGCGGCGGCATGGTCAAGCAGGCGAGCGATGTGCTCAGTGTGGGCGACATCGTGCTCTCGCCCAGCCATCGCGAGGTGACCGTTGCCGGCGAGCCGCTTAAGCTCACCCTGCGCGAGTTCGACCTGCTTGAGTATCTCATGCGCAAGCCCGGCGTGGTCTTTACCCGCGAGTCGTTGCTGCAGAGCGTGTGGGGCTGGGACTTCGAC
Source organism: Collinsella sp. AF37-9 (assembly GCF_003475115.1). Lineage (NCBI taxonomy): Bacteria > Bacillati > Actinomycetota > Coriobacteriia > Coriobacteriales > Coriobacteriaceae > Collinsella > Collinsella sp. AF37-9. The sequence goes on from NZ_QROQ01000007.1 coordinate 46,518, forward strand.
GGCGGTTCGCGCACCGTTGACGTGCACGTGCAGACGCTTCGCCAAAAACTGGGCGAGCATGCCAGCGCCATCGAGACCGTGCGCGGCGTGGGCTACCGCTTGGCTGAGCCTTCTGCCGGTGATGGTGCCGAAGGTGACGACACCGCGTCCACCGCATCGGAGGAGTAACCCGTGGTCTTCGCCCCCCAGGGAAAACAAACGCTGTCGCACCGCGTTTTTGTGACGATCTTTGTTTGCGCCATGGCGGTTATCGTGGCGTTTACGGTGCTGGGTGCGTTCTTTGTGCAAAACACCTTGGCGGATGCCACGAGTGCCAATCTGGCGCAGGAAACCGAGCTCATTGCTGCCGCCCTCGACGAGCAGCAGGAGCCCATCCCGTTCTTGCGTAGCCTCGATCGCGAGGACTTACGCATCACGCTGATTAACAAGGATGGATCGGTTGCCTACGACAACGAGGCGTCGCCTTCCACACTGCCCAACCATGGCGATCGCCCCGAGGTCATCGAGGCCTTTGAGAGTGGTTCGGGTTCCGCGGAGCGCGCAAGCTCTACACTCGACGAGATTATGCTGTATCGCGCCGTCACCCTTGATAACGGCCAGGTCGTTCGCTTGGCGCAGGCCCAGCCTGGCGTTGCGGCGATTTTGCTGTCGATGCTGGCGCCGATGCTGCTTATCGCAGCAGCGGGTGCAGTACTCTCGTTTTTTATGGCGCGCCGTGAGTCCCGTGCCATCATCGCGCCGTTACAAGAGGTGGATTTGGATCACCCACGCCGTAGCTATGAGCACGCCTATGCCGAGATGGTTCCCATGCTTGAGCGCATCGAGTCGCAGCGCCAGGAACTCAAGCGCCAAATGGCGGTGCTAGCGGACAACGACCGTATGCGCCGCGAGTTCACGGCGAATATCACCCATGAGCTCAAGACGCCGCTTACGGCGATTTCGGGCTATGCCGAGCTCATCGCAAATGGCATGGTCGAGGGCGAGGACGACCTGCGCAACTTTGGCGGTCGCATCTATCGTGAGGCGGGCCGCTTGGCAGCGCTTGTCAACGACATCCTTACGCTGTCTAACTTGGACGAGGCCGAACGTGCGACTGAAGGCGAGACAGTGCCCATTGGTTCCACGGAGCCTATTGAGCTCTCGCGTGCGATCTACGCGGTTGAGCAGCGTCTTGAACAGGTCGCCCGTCAAGCGAATGTGACGATAAGTCATGAGACCAAGCCTGTGGTCATCGAAGGCGTGTCGCGCTTGATCGACGAGCTCATCTATAATCTGGCAAGCAACGCCATCCGCTACAATCGACCCGGCGGTACGGTTACGTTGCAGTGCGGCACCAACGACGAAGACCATCCGTTCCTCGCTGTCGCCGACACGGGAATCGGTATCGCGCCTGAAGAACAGGGCAAGGTATTTGAGCGGTTCTATCGCGTGGACAAGAGTAGGTCCAAGGCACGCGGCGGAACCGGCCTGGGGCTTGCCATTGTCAAGCATGCGGCCCTGTATCATCACGCCACGCTCGATCTGTCGAGTGAGTTGGGCGTGGGAACCACCATTACGGTGACGTTTCCCATACAGCAGGACGAGCCATTCGCATAGCGATACAACATAGATATTGATGTAGACGCCGCATTTGACTTTCGGGTGCGGCGTTGTTGCGCAATTTTACGATTGCTTCCGACATTTTTACAGGAGAGCCTGTTTCTTATGTATAGAGTTTGGTCTCGGTAAAAAGATGCGATAACATACGGACAGTTTTGTCAATCCGAACTGGGGAAATGAAAGGCAAGCTGCATGACCCTTCTCGAACTGTTCCAGCTGCTGAAGAAGCACCTCAAGCTGGTCATCACCCTTCCGGTGGTCTGCGCGATCGCCATGGGCATCGTGTCCTTCGTTGCGATGGACAACACCTATACCGCGACGACGAGCATGTACATTCTCGCCAAGACCGACGATAGCGGTCAGATGAGCTACAACGATCTCTCGGCGAGCCAGATGCTTTCCAACGATATCGCCACGCTGCTGGATAGTGATAGCGTTAAGAGCGGCGCCGCCAAAGAACTGGGCCTCACCGATCTGGATGACTACAAGGTGTCTGTTTCCTCCGAGACCACCACGCGTGTCATTACGCTTTCGGTTACCGGCACCGATGCCAAGGAGACGGCTGAGGTCGCAAAGGCCATTGCCAGCTCGGTGAGTACGGTCGCTCAGAACGTCGGCGCTGCCCAGAGCATCAACGTTATCGACGAGGCTAAGACCCCCGAAGCCCCCAGCGGCCCCAAGCGCACGCTGTATATTGCCGTCGCGTTCCTCGCCGGTATCTTTATCGCAGTTGCCTATGTCGTTTTGGCAGACATGCTCAATACCCGCATCCGCGGTGCCGAAGAGGCAGAAGAGCTCCTGGGTATTCCCGTTGTTGGCCGAATTCCGGCTATGAAAGGTGGTAAATAGGCATGGCTAAGGCAAAGAACACCGATAAGCTCGTTGTACAGAATGCCGCCAAGACCCTTCTGGCCAACATCCGCTTTGCGAGCGTGGACGACCCCATTCGCACCATCACCGTTACCTCCTCGATTCCCAACGAGGGCAAGTCTACGGTTTCCATTAACCTTGCTCAGGCAATCGCCACGAGCGGCAAGTCCGTGCTCCTGGTCGAGGCCGATATGCGCCGCAGGTCCCTTTCCGATATGCTCGGCGTTCGTTCGCGCGGCGGACTCTATGCGGTCCTTTCCGAGCAGATCTCCATTGACCAGGCAATTGTCGAGACGGGTCAGAAGAACTTCTACTTCCTCGATGCCGAGCCGCACATTCCCAATCCTGCCGATATCATCGTCTCTCACCGCTTTGCCAAGCTGGTAAAGGCACTGTCTGCTAAGTTCCAGTACGTCATCTTCGATGCTCCTCCGGTCGGCACCTTTATCGATGCTGCCGAGATTGCCAGCTTGACCGACGGCGCGCTGTTCGTGGTGCGCGAGGACTTTACCAAGCGCGAAGAGGCGCTCAACGCTATCGCCCAGCTTAAGAAGTCCGAGAAGGTCAAGCTCATCGGTACCGTCATGAATTACTGTGAGACCGAGACCAGCGAGTACTACTATTCTTACTACACCAAGGACGGTAAGAAGGTTAAGAAGGGCTCCGACGATCAGGGCACTTCCAAAAAGGGCATCTTCACCAACCGAGCAAACGTTTAGTTGATTAAGGCTGACCTATGCGTGACATTCATTGCCATATCTTGCCGGGTGTAGACGACGGCGCCGCCGATCTCGAAGAGAGCTTGGCGATGCTCGAGGCTGCCAAGCGGGCCGGTGTAACCAGAATCGTTTGCACTCCTCACTGCCGTGATCCCTATTTTGATTACGACAAGATGTGGGATGCCTTTGAGCTGCTGCGCGATAACGCTGACGGTTTTCCGCTCCAGATGGGCTTCGAGGTCAACCATCGAAAGCTCGTTGAGCTTGGTATCGATGCCGCGGATCACTTGCATTTCGATGGGACCAACGAGTTTCTGCTCGAGCTTTCGACGCATGCCGATGCGTATGCGTTTAGAGAGTACGAGAACACGATTTACGATTTGCAGTGCCGTGGCTACCAGGTGATCATCGCTCATCCTGAGCGCTATCGTGCGGTTCAAAAGGATGTAAGCGTGGCGGAGCGCCTGGTCGATATGGGCTGCAAGCTGCAGGCTTCGGCGGACTTTATTGCCGGCGGTCGCTTTGGTCGCGAGAAAAAGCCGGCACAGCGCCTGTTCGATCAGAACCTGTACAGCTTCATCGCGAGCGATGCCCATAACGTGGGTCATTACGACTGCCTGGCGAAGGCTCGCGCGAAGTTTAGCGTGCGCGGAGCTCACTTTCGCTAAAATCTGTCCCTAACGTTCGCATTGAATGAAAGGGCAGCCATGGATATCCAACTTAAGACGGGATGCTTTGATGACGCGGCGTTGGTGCGCCGCGTCGTTTTTATGGACGAGCAGGGCTACGAGAATGAGTTTGACGCTATCGACGAGGATCCGAACTGCATTCATGTGACGCTCTATGTAGACGGTGAGCTTGCCGGTTGCTCGCGCGTGTTTCCCGAAGAACTCGAGCGCGCAGCTGACGCAGAGGCTCCGGTGTCGCCGGCGTGCGACTTGGACGAAGGCGTCGCGGCGGGGGAGACCTACATTATGGGGCGCGTGGCCGTGCTGCCGAGCATGCGCCGTCGCGGTTTGGCGAGCAAGATTGTCGAGGCCAGTGATACGTGCGCGCGTGATGCCGGCGCCAAGCTCATTAAGCTGCATGCGCAGGAATACGTGCTGCCGCTCTATGCCAAGGCGGGTTACACGCAGATTGCCCCGGTGGACTACGAAGACGAGGGCCAGCCCCATGCTTGGATGGCCAAGCGCGTAGATGGCAGATAGGGACGTTCCTTTCCTGCCGGCAGTCGGGGACACTCCTTGGCAATTGGCGCATCAGAGCGTTTGGACATACAGTTTTTCGATTCCGTATGTATATATGCGCGCTAATGGGTTATAAAATCTAAGTCTGAACATAGCAGGTCTGCAATGCGGCTCGGGCAACCGGGCCGTTTTTGCGGACGGGGGTAGCGCGAAAGGACTGCACATGCGTCAATTTAAGACCGAGAGCAAAAAACTGCTCGACCTCATGATCAACTCCATCTACACCAATAAGGAAATCTTCCTGCGCGAGCTTATCTCCAACGCGAGCGATGCCGTCGACAAGCTCAACTTTAAGAGCCTGCAGGATCCGAGTGTCAAGCTCGACCAGGGCGACCTGGCCATCCGTGTTTCCTTTGATAAAGATGCCCGTACCATCACCATTTCGGATAACGGTATCGGCATGACCGCCGAGGAGCTCGAGCGCAATCTGGGCACCATCGCCCATTCCGGCTCCGAGGAGTTTAAGACTGAGAACGCCGAGCAGCAGGGTTCCGATGTCGACATCATCGGTCAGTTTGGCGTGGGCTTCTACTCTGCCTTTATGGTTGCCAGCCACGTAAAGGTTGTCAGCCGCGCCTATGGCGAGGACACCGCTCACGTGTGGGAGTCTGATGGTCTTGAGGGTTACACCATCGAAGACGGCGAGCGCGCCGAGCACGGCACCGATGTCATCCTGACGCTGCGCGAGAACGAGAAGCTCGACGCCGACGGCGAGGCCGAGACCTACGATCGCTTCCTGACCGAGTGGGGCCTCAAGAGCCTGATTCAGCAGTACAGCAACTATGTGCGCTACCCGATTCAGATGATGGTGAGCAAGAGCCGCCAGAAACCCAAGCCCGAGGACGCCGGCGACGACTACAAGCCCGAGTACGAGGACTACCAGGAGCTCGAGACCATCAACTCCATGACGCCGATTTGGAAAAAGCGCAGCTCCGACGTTGAGCAGAAGGATTACAACGAGTTCTACAAGTCCACGTTCCACGACTTTGACGATCCCGCGCGCACTATCAGCTTCCATGCCGAGGGTACGCTTGAGTACGATGCGCTGCTGTTTGTGCCGGGTCGCGCCCCGTTCGATCTGTACAGCAAGGACTACGAGAAGGGCCTGGCGCTCTACAGTTCCAACGTGCTGATTATGGAGAAGTGCGACGACTTGCTGCCCGACTACTACAACTTTGTGCGCGGTGTCGTGGACTCTGCCGACGTGACGCTCAATATTTCGCGTGAGACGCTGCAACAGAACCGTCAGCTCAAGGCCATTGCCAAGCGTGTCGAGAAGAAGATCACTGCCGATCTTGAGGACATGCGCGACAACGACCGCGAGGCCTACGAGAAGTTCTTTGAGAACTTTGGCCGCGGCCTTAAGTACGGCATCTACTCGAGCTATGGCATGAAGGCCGATGAGCTCGCCGACCTGCTACTGTTCTGGTCTGCCAAGGAGCAGAAGATGATTACCCTGGCCGAGTATGCCAAGGGCATGCCCGAGGATCAGAAGGCCATCTACTACGCCGCCGGCGACTCGCGTGAGCGCTTGGCCAAGATGCCCGTGGTAAAGGGCGTGCTCGAGCGCGGCTATGACGTGCTGTTGCTGACGCAGGATGTGGATGAGTTTACGTTCCAGGCTATGCGTGAGTACGTTGCCGCCGATATGCCTAAGATCTACGAAGACGACGCCGCCCGCGAGGCTGCCGAGAAGGCCGTTGCCGACGGTGCCGAGCCCGAGGTCGAGGATCGTCACCTGGAGCTCAAGAACGTCGCGACTGGCGATCTTGATCTGGCGACCGAGGACGAGAAGAAGGAGGCCGAGGACGCCACCAAGGAAAACGAGGACCTCTTTAGCGCTATGAAGGAGGCGCTCGGTGACAAGGTCGAGAAAGTTGCCGTCTCCGCGCGCCTGACCGATGCCCCCGCTTGCATCACCACCGAGGGTCCGCTTTCGCTCGAGATGGAGAAGGTGCTCCAGAAGGGGCCCGAGGGCGCGCCCAACGGCATGCCCAAGAGCCAGCGCGTGCTCGAGCTCAACGCCAAGCACCCGGTCTTTGACAAGCTTGTCGCTGCCCAGAAGGCAGGCGACGCCGATAAGATCAAGCAGTACTCCGGCTTGCTCTACGATCAGGCCCTGCTGGTCGAGGGCATCCTCCCCGAGGACCCCGTTGCCTTCGCGGCGGCTGTTTGCGAACTTATGTAGTTTGGTAGTTACGCGGTTCTACGAACCTATTAGTTCCGCCGTTCTAGCGAACGGCGGACCGGCCGACGCTGCAAGCCCGCCAGAGCGGCAATCTGCCTTTCAACTTCGGCGGCATGACCAGAAGGTCAATGCCGCCTTGTTTCAAGGCACCTTGCTCGCTCTGGCGGGCTTTCGCTGTCGCTACCAAAACATCGACGTTGCCATTGCTGCTACCTACTCATTGGGGACAGACTTAAATGAGTAGGGTAGTCATTGGGGACGTTCTTGTTTGACTGGTAGTTTAAGAACGCCCCCGATGACTATTCGGATTGCTAATTTGTGCGGGTTGTGGTTTTGTGACCTGCTGAAATTAAAGATACTGTACAACTGTACGTTAACTAATCTTCGTAGTATATTGCTACCCGCAAAACTCAATACCATTGTGCTTCGAGACGCTAAAGCGCCTACGTACAATGGTTTTTGATAGTACGATTTGATTCAACGACAGGATGGATGGTCTAAGCGTGAGTCTCGGCAGCAAACTATCCAACGCAAAGGTATCCTTTGCGATCTTTAAGCGTGACATCAAGCGATTGCTCGTGAACCCCGTCGCCTTGGTGGTTACCCTCGGCGTGTGTGTTATTCCCTCGCTGTATGCCTGGTACAACATCGTGGCAAACTGGGATCCGTACGGAAACACCCGGGGCATCAAGATTGCTATCGCCAACAACGACCAGGGAACCCAAAACGACCTGGTGGGCGAGCTCAATGCGGGCGACAAGGTCGTCGATCAGCTCAAGGAAAACGATCAGCTGGGCTGGACCTTCGTCGATTCGGCCGCCGATGCCAAAGAGGGCGTCGAGAGTGGTGAGTACTATGCGGCCATCGTAATCCCCAAGAACTTCTCAGATAACCTGGTCTCGATGCTCGACGGCAATTACCATCAGCCCAAGCTCACGTACTACGTCAACGAGAAGAAGAGCGCTATTGCGCCCAAGGTCACCGACACTGGCGCCAATACCATCGAGGAGCAGATCAACTCGGAGTTTGTCTCCACGGTGGGCGAGACCGTCGCGGGCATTGCTAAAGATGCTGGCATCGACCTTAAAGACAAGGCGACCCAGACCCGGGATTCGCTGGCGGGCTCGGTGTCCGAGGCGTCTGATACCCTGGGCGAAGTACGCGATTCCATCGGCGACATGAACACCGCCATCGACAAGACGAGCAGCTCGATTGCTTCGGCCGATGCTGCGCTGGCGGGCCTGCAGGGGCAGGCGCCCTCTCTAACGCAGGCGATCTCCCAGGGCAACGACCTGCTGGGCGAGGCTCGCGCCACGGCGGGCAACTCTATCACCTCGCTCTCCAAGGCACTCTCGGAAGGTAGCCTTGCACTCACCAAGACGTCAGCCTCCGCGAACGCTGCGATTGGCAAGCTAACGGGTACGGTCACATCTACGACCACCCGCATCGACAACTCGCTCGAGTCTCTCCAGGCGACGATCGATCACAATAAGGTCGTTATCGGACACTTGGAGATTCTCGTTAATGACGCGTCGACAGGTTCCGAGGAAATTGACGCGCGCATTGTATCGACCATCGATTCGCTTCGCGAGCAAAACCAGAAGCTGCAGAGCATCAAGGATGGCCTTTCTGCACAGTCGAGCGCCATGGCAAACGACGCTACGGCAATCTCGAACGCGAGCAACGCACTCAACGCGGCAATTCAGACCGGTACGGCTAACCTCGGTCAGGCTCAGACCGATCTGGGTCAGAACGCACTTCCGAAGGCTTCGAGCGCGCTTGATTCCTTTGCCGCCGTTTCGGGCGATTTGACCGGCATTGTGTCGGGTATGACCCCCACGATAGCGAGCGCGCGCGGCACGCTGGCGCAGCTCGACGCCACGCTCAAGCAGGCAAAGACCACGCTATCCCAAACCGACGCCTCCCTTGCCAAGGTTCAGGACAAGCTCGCGACCGCCGCCAATGACATTGCGGCGCTGCAGACCTCTGAGTCTATGGGCGAGTTAGCCGACCTCATGGACGTCGACGTCAATGACGTGGCAGATTTCATGGCATCTCCGGTTGAGCTGACGTCCAAGTCAATCTATCCGGTCAAGAGCTTTGGCTCGGGCATCGCGCCCTTCTACACCAATCTGGCGCTGTGGGTAGGCGGCTATGTGCTCATCGCTATCTATAAACTCGAGGTCGACCGCGAGGGCATCGGTAGCTTTACGGCGCGTCAGGGCTACTTTGGCCGCTGGCTGCTGCTGGTGATCCTGGGCGCGTTCCAGGCCATTATCGTTACGGTGGGCGACCTGGTCATTGGCGTTCAGTGCGTCAATCCGCTGCTCTTTGTACTGGGCGGCATCGCTATTTCGTTCACCTACGTCAACATCATCTATGCGCTGTCCACCACGTTTAAGCATATCGGTAAAGCCATTGGCGTCATCCTCGTCATTGTGCAGATCCCCGGCTCGTCGGGCATGTATCCCATCGAGATGATGCCCGGCTTCTTCCAATGGCTGCATCCGCTGCTGCCCTTCACTTATGGCATCAACCTGCTGCGCGAGACCGTCGGTGGCATGTATTCGTTCAACTACCTGTTCAACCTGTGCATCCTGGGCGTGTTCCTTGCCATCGCGCTCTTTATCGGTCTGCAGCTGCGCCCGTTGCTGCTCAACCTCAATCTGCTCTTTGATAAGCAGCTTTCCACGACGGGCCTCATGATCTGCGAGTCCAACGACCTACCGCGCCAGCGCTATTCGCTGCGCACGGCCATGCGCGTCATGCTCGATTCGGATTCGTACCGTCGCGAGCTGCTCGATCATGCCGTGGCGTTTGAGCATCGCTACCCGTACTACATCAAGGGCGGTTTTGCCGCCGTGGTAGGCGTGCAGGTTCTGCTCTTTGTGCTTTCGACGGTGCTCGATATCGACAATAACGGCAAGATCATCCTGCTCGTTATCTGGATTATCTCGGTCATTGCCATCTGCGGCTGGCTCATCAACATCGAGTACATCCGTGCAAGCCTCAACACCCAGATGCGCATCTCGGCGCTTTCGGACGAGGACTTGCGCCGCGAGATGCGCGAGCACACGGCTGCCATCCCTGCCGCCCGTCGCATGTTTGGTCTCAACGCCAGCGAGCGGGGCACCAAGGACAGCGAACAGCCCACGAGCCGTCTGCCGCATATTGGTGCGCATCGTAAATCTCAGGGCAGCGACAGCACAGCTACAAATGATGGAGATACCACCCTGCTTGGCAAGCACTCTAAAGGAGGTGAGGCATAAATGAAGAACATCCTGCACCTGTTTAAGCGTGATGTCCAAAACGTGTCTCGCTCCGTGATCGGCATGGTCGTCGTGATGGGCCTCATTATCGTGCCGTGCCTGTACGCGTGGTTTAACATCGCCGGCAGCTGGGATCCGTACGGCAATACCGGCAACCTTAAGATTGCAGTGGTCAACACCGATGAGGGCTACGAGAGCGACCTGATTCCCGTCGAGATCAACGTGGGCGAAAACGTGACGGCGACCCTGCGCGGTAACGAGAACTTTGACTGGGTTGTCCTCAACGACCGCGATAAGGCGATTGAGGGCGTTAAGTCGGGCACATACTATGCCGCCGTCGTTATCCCCAAGACGTTTAGCGCCGACATGATGACGCTTTTCTCGACCAACGTGAAGCACGCCGACATCGAGTTCTACGAAAACCAGAAGGCTAACGCCATCGCCCAGATCGTGACCGAAAAGGGTTCGAGCGCCGTCCAGAGCCAGGTGAATGAGACCTTTACCAAGACCATCACGACCATCGGCCTTAAGACCGTGTCCAGCCTGCTCGATTACATGAGCACCGATCAGGTCAGCAGCTTTATCGCCAACCTGTCCTCGACACTGGGCGATTCGGTCGAGGACCTGCAGGACGTTCAAGCCAACGCGACTTCGCTGGCGGGCATTTTGAGCTCGACCTCCGATTCGTTGACGTCGGCGAGCGGTATGCTCCAGCAGACGGGTAAGGTCGATGAATCTACCAAGCAGTTGATGGAGCACGCCGAGAGCGGCATTAGTGATTCCAAGGAAGCACTCAAGGCCGCCAACGACGCCATCAACGCCGCGATTGACGGAAGTGCGGGCTCGTTTGACAACGTGTCCGCCGAGCTCGCGAAGGCTTTCGACGCCGCAAACCAGCATGTCAACGTTACGGTGACCCAGCTCAACGAAGCCGCGTCGGAACTCGAATCGCGCGCCAAGGAAATCGACGACACGGCCGACCAGCTCCGCAGCTTTGCCGATCAGGTGAGTGACGAAAAGCTCCAGGACAGCCTCAAGTCTGTGGCTACATCGCTGGGCAGGATCGCGACGGAGTATCGTAACAATGCCAACGACCTGAGGGCAACCGCAAAGTCCCTTTCCGACAGCATGGCAGAGGTCAACAGCACGCGTGCCGAGGTCGACCAGGCCATCGCCGATGCCAAGGCGGGCATCTCGGGCGCTAAGTCCGACTACGACTCCACGTTCTCGGTCAAGGCAAAGGAGCTCAAGAAGACCATCTCGGGCGTTTTGGATTCGCTGAACGATATTTCGAGCAATCTGGATAGTGCCGTGAGCGGCCTCACCGATGCATCCGGCTCGTTGGCTAAGGGCCTCTCCAAGGCCGCCAAGCTGGTCAACAAGGCTTCCGATCAGCTAGGTGAAGCGTCCGATAAGATCAGCGCCTTTAAGGACGAGCTCGATGGCGCCCTGATGTCGGACGACCTTGCCACGATCAAGACGATGATTGGCAACGACCCTGAGGGCCTCGCCGTGTCGCTTTCCGGCCCCGTCGCGCTCGACCGCAAACCGGTCTATCCGATCCGCAACTACGGTTCGGCCATGGCACCGTTCTACACGATTCTGTCGCTGTGGGTGGGCTCGATTGTACTGGCGGCCATGATGAAGGTCTCGGTTGACGATGAGCTCATCAACGAGCTGATCCCCGTGCGCCTGCACGAGATCTACCTGGGCCGCTACCTGTTCTTTGGAGGTCTGGCCCTGCTGCAGGCGACACTCGTGTGCGCGGGCGACATCCTGTTCTTTGGCATTCAGTGCGACAACCCGCTGCAATTTGTGCTGGCGGGTTGGGTCGCGAGTCTCGTGTTCTCCAATATCGTCTACACGCTTACGGTTTCGTTTGGCGATATCGGCAAGGCGCTCGCCGTCGTGCTGTTGGTTATGCAGGTCGGCGGTTCGGGCGGTACGTTCCCCATCGAGATGACCGGCCCTGTGTTCCAGGCGATCTATCCGTTCCTGCCGTTCACCCACGGCATCAACGCCATGCATGCCGCCATGGCTGGCGCCTACCATATGGAGTACTGGATTGAGCTAGGCATTCTGGCGAGCTATCTGATTCCGTCGCTGGCACTGGGCGTCGTCTTCCGCCGCCCGGTCATCAAAGCCAACGACTGGATCATCGAAAAGCTTGAAAGCACGAAGCTTATTTAGTGCAACAGCGTGACATTGACAAAACGTCGAGGTTCACTTTGCTGACGCTTTAGTGGGCTGGATTGCGGTGCAACGCTGGTTGTTGCTACAGTAGCGGGGCGTGCCGGGGGTCCGGTGCGCCCCGTTTTATTTGACCATGAGGCGGCACGCGGCCATGCACGTGCGGACACCACGCCCAGACTGAGCGCGAGGATGCCCTATGGCTCAGAATGCCGTTGATGAAATCGAAAACATGCCCGATAGCCCTGTAGCGCGCGAAGACCTGGGTGCCGGCGGCACCTCCCGCGGCGCCGGCGCGCGTTCTCCGTTCTTCTGGAAGGTCTTGCTGCTTTCGGTGGCGGTCATCTGGGGCTATTCCTTTACCACCATGAAAGATGCACTCGACACCATTCCGGTGTTCGAGCTGGTCTATGTTCGCTTTCTCCCGGCATCACTGGTTATGTTTGCAATTTTCCATAAGCGCATCATCGCTCATTTCAATGCCCGCAACCTGATCGTCGGGCTTGGCATGGGCGCGCTCATGTGGGGTGCCTACGGTTTGCAGACGATCGGCCTGGCACAGACCACGGCGGGCAAGAGCGCTTTTTTGACCGGCACGTATTGCATCCTTGTGCCGTTTGCAAGCTATGTCCTGAGCGGTGAAAAGCTTACCCGGTATAACCTGGGTGCAGCGTTGTTGTGCCTGGCGGGTATTGGCCTGGTAGCGCTCGATAGCGTCGAGTTCAATGCCGGCGATGTTATTACCTTGGGCGGCGCGATCTTCTTCGCCATCCAGATGGCGGTGACTGCCAAGTACGGTCGCAAGATGGACATCAACGTCATCACGTTTTGGATGTTTGTGGGCAATGGCGTTTTGAGTTTAATCACGTCGCTGCTATTCGAGACTCAGGCGCCCCTCTCTGCATGGACGCCGGAGTTTATCGGTGTGGCTGTTTTCCTCTCGGTGGGCTGCACATGCGCGGCGCTGCTCGTCCAAAACGTCGGTTTGGCGCATGTCCCCGCCTCGACGGGCTCACTGCTTCTTTCGATGGAGTCGCCTTCGGGCGTGTTGTTTTCGGTGCTGCTGATGGGGGAGGCGCTCACCTCGCGCCTGCTCGCCGGCTTCGTGCTTATCTTCCTGTCGATTATCTTGAGCGAGACTCACTTCGATTTTTTGCGCAAAAAGCCGCGCCCGCAATTGTAAACAACTTGTTGCGCCGCCCTCTCGGGGCGGCATTTTTTATGCGTCGCCCTTAAAGTTGTACCTTGCACTTTACGCTATCAAAGTGCTTGCTGCAAAAACGTTACTGGAGGGCATTTATGGCACCAGCTCTGTCCGATCTTCAACCGCAATCAGCGCCCAAGGCCACCGCAGCGGCGCAGGCCGCTATCGGTGACGGTCTCGTTGCAGAAGCTCAGGCTTTTGCAGACGAGCTCGCTGTGTGGCGACACGATTTACACCAGATGCCCGAGCTGGGTAATAGCCTCCCGCAGACCTCTGCGTATATTCAAGCGCGCCTGACCGAGATGGAAATCCCATTTGCCACGCTCGTCGATGGTTCCTGTGTTGTGGGCCTTGTCGGCGCCGGTGCCGCCGCGGCCCAGGGCAATGGCGTCTGCACGGACGAACAGGCCGGTACGGTCATCATGCTTCGCGGCGACATGGATGCCCTGCCCGTTGTCGAGGAATCGGGCGAGCCTTTCGCTTCCACCAACGGCTGCATGCACGCTTGTGGCCACGATATGCATGCGACGGCGCTGCTCGGCGCGGCCCGTTTGCTCAAGGCCCGCGAGTCCGAGCTTGTCGACGCTAACGCCACAGTTAAGTTGCTGTTCCAGCCGGGCGAGGAAACCTTTGAGGGTGCCCGCGCCGCCATCGCCGACGGTCTGCTGCAGAACCCGCGTCCCCAGGCCGCCTTTGCCATGCATGTCAATAGCCAGTCGCCGCTTGGCCTGGTGCTCTATGGGAGTCCGGCGCTCTCGGGCGTGTACGGTTTCCGCATCACGCTGCAGGGCAAGGGTGGCCATGGCTCGAGCCCCGAGATCTGCATCGACCCCATCACGGCCGGCGTGCATGTGCACCTGGCGCTTCAGGAGCTTATCTCTCGCGAGGTGCCGGCAGCCAAGGAGGTCGCGCTTACCGTGGGTAAGTTCGCTGGCGGTTTGGCGGCCAACGTCATCCCCGACACCTGCGTGCTCGAGGGAACGTTGCGCGGCTTCGATGTCGAGCTCATGGCTCACCTTAAGACCCGCATCGCGGAGGTCGTCAACGGCGTTGCCGCAACATATCGTACGCTGGCAACCATCGAGACGCTTTCGGACGTTCCGCCGCTCGTGCTCGACAGCGATATGACCCAGGCCTCGCTTGGCTACGTGGGCGCGGTGCTGCCCAAGGCTGCCTTCCTGCCGCTATTCCACGCCATGGCGAGCGAGGATTTCGCACTTATCTCGAGCGAGATCCCAAGTGCGTACTTTACGGTGGGCGCGGCCGTGACCGATGCGGACGAGCATTTTGCCCAGCATCATCCCAAGGCGCGCTTTAACGATGCCGAGCTTCCCCTCGGCGCCGCGGCTTATGCCGCCGTCGCTCTCGGATACTTTGCGGACCACAAGGAGTAATCCATGTCCCAGCAACGTAAATTTTTCCCTGGCTGGTTCGTGGTGGCCTCCGGCTTTGTCATCATGGCCACGTGCTACACCATTTTCGTTAACTGCATGACTATTCCTTCCGCACCAAACCTTCCGATATTGGCCTGAAGCCGCTCGGCGAGAACCCGGGCGATCCGTCTGTTTCCACCGCGGGCGATAAGGACGAGCATACGGCCCCCGAGGTTAGCGTCGGCTGGTCTCGTATCAAGAAGAGCCCGGCATTTTGGCTGCTCGTCGTCGCCTTCCTCTTTATGGGCTTGGTCAATGGCGCCATCCTGCCCAACCAGGTTACCAACATGACGAGTGTTACCGTCAACGGTGCCAAGATCGTCACGGGCGGCCACGACCCCATGTGGGCAGGCACCGTGCTTTCGGCCTACATGGTTACCGTCGTTATCGCCAAGATTTCGCTCGGTGCGATCTATGACCGCTTTGGCCTGCGCTTTGGCAATATCCTTGGCTCCGTTGCGTGCATTATCGCCTGCGTGGCGCTGTGTTTCCCGACGACGGACCTCGGTCCTATTGTCGCTGCTGTGAGCTTTGGTGTTGGAACGTGCATGGGCACCATCACGCCTACCATCGCCGCGTCCAAGCAGTTTGGCATGGCCGACCTGGGTAAGGTCACGGGCACCATTACCTCGCTCGAGATGGTCGGCGGCACCGTGGGCGCCATTGTCTCGGGCGTGCTGTTCGATGCCACGGGCTCCTTTGCGAGCACCTGGATTGTGTGCCTGGCGTGCTCCGTGGTCATGCTCGTGTTCCTGCTGGCGTCCGAGCCCATCGCTGCCAAGCTGCGCGCGAGCGTGGCAGGGGAGTAGGTAGGCCAAAGCGCATCGCCGCTTGTCCGTTTGTCTGCGGCCGCCCTGGGAGCCGAATGGCTGCTCGTACCATCGTTCGGTTTCCACGGCGGCCACGGGCGCACAAAAATGATCTGCTTTCCTCCGTCCCCTACGGATCACGTGATGATCCCCTGGGGACGGAGGAAAACGAATCGGCTGCCGCGCCGGCGCGTCTGGCCGAACGAGTCCCCATACCCTCGTTCGGTCAGACGCGCCGCCGCGTTGCTGCTTTGTGCCGTATAATGTCCACTACCTATGACGCGATACAAA
>NZ_QROQ01000007.1:62346-95498 GCF_003475115.1 Collinsella sp. AF37-9
GTATAATGTCCACTACCTATGACGCGATACAAAAGAAAGGTGTTTGCCCATGCAGGCACAGAAGGCGGAGGGAACCCGCGACCTTATCGGCGCCGAGATGCGCGCCTGGCAAAAGATGCAGCAGATTGCGGCCGGCGTGTTCGAGCCGTTTGGCTTTAAGCCCATCGAGACGCCCGCGATCGAGCAGGTGGACGTCTTTGTCCACGGCATCGGCCAGTCGACCGACGTCGTTCGCAAGGAGATGTTCCGTGTCTTTAGCGGCGCCAACCTGGAGCGCGTCTTTACCGAGGGCACCGACACCAAGCTCAAGCCCAAGCAGCGCCTGGCGCTTCGCCCCGAGGGCACGGCTGGTGTGGTGCGCGCCGTCGTGGAGAACAATCTGGTGCCCCAGGGCTCCACGCCGTTTAAGGCGTACTACGCCGAGGCCATGTTCCGCGGCGAGCGTCCCCAGAAGGGTCGCCTGCGCCAGTTCCACCAGGTAGGCATCGAGTGGCTCGGCGCTCCCGATCCGGCGGCAGACGCCGAGTGCATCATTATGCTCATGGAGTTCTACAAGCGCCTTGGTTTCGATCTTTCCAAGCTCCGTCTGCTCATTAACTCGATGGGCGATGCCCAATGCCGTCCGGCCTATCGCGAGCAGGTCAAGCAGTTTATCCTCGATCACGCCGACGAGATGTGCGACGAGTGCCGCGAGCGCGCCGAGCTCAATCCGCTGCGTGCCTTCGACTGCAAGAACGACCACTGCCGCGAGATCATGGCCGACGCACCGCTGATGGGCGACAACTTGTGCGATGAGTGCCGCGAGCACTACGAGCAGGTCAAGCGCTATTTGGATGCGGCGGGTATCGAGTATGTCGAGGATCCCACCTTGGTGCGTGGCTTGGACTACTACACCCGTACCGTCTTTGAGGTCGAGGCTCCCGGCGCCGGCGTCGGTTCCATCGGTGGCGGCGGTCGCTATGACGGCTTGGTCGAGCTCGAGGGTGGCAAGCCCACGGCAGGCGTCGGCTTTGCCGTCGGTTTTGAGCGTGCGCTGCTGGCCCTGCAGGCCTTTGGCAGCGACCTGGGTGCCGAGGAGGCCCCGTGCGTCTACGTCGCCAATGCCGGCAAGGAGCTGCGCCAGAACGTCTTTGCCATCACGCAGGAGCTTCGTGCCGCTGGCATCGTGACCGAGGCCGACTACCAGGGTCGTTCGCTCAAAGCTCAGTTTAAGCAGGCCGACAAGGTTGGCGCCAAGCTCATTTTGGTCCTGGGTGGCGACGAGCTTGCCGCCGGCAAGGTCAAGGTGCGCGACATGGAGAGCCATGACGAGGCCCTCGTCGATCTGGCCAACGTGGTCGAGGCGGTTCGCGAGCGCCTGTAGCGCATGATTTTTGAGCTGTAGTGCCGCTGAGGTGCCCAGCTCATTGCGAGCGATTGTTACGGGGGTGTTTCGCTTTTATGCGGAATGCCCCCATTTACGTATGCCGCCCACCGAGAAATACGACCATTTAGGGCAAAAACCCTTGCAATGCAGAAAATACTTTTGTGTGGTAAAGCGCAATCAGTGTCGAAAGTATTTCGCAAGCGCCTATAATGAATACCGCATGTTACGTGCATAGAAGGAGGAATGGGAGGAAACGTGGCTGAGAACCTAAGCAACCAGTCTGTACCCGAAGCCGCGGCGCGCGTCGCTGCCGTGGTCAACCGCCTCGTTAACCGAATCGGCTCGAATGCCGAGTCCAGGGAGCGTCTCGCCGAGATCGAGATCCCCGAGGAGCTGCGCGACAACTTGGCGCTGTTCCTGCGCCTGGAGCGCCGTGTGCTTAGCGAGTATGATCCCGAGATCGCGGACCTTTTCGACAAGATCCTGACGGCCGAGATTGTGGCCAATGCCGGAAATCCCGGCGCCCGTGCTGCCGACGAGTCCGTCGACGAGCAGGGCGTGCCCACCGCCGACGAGCCTACTGCTGTGGCGTTTCGTGAGGTCGTCGATCTGATTGACAGCCTGCCGCTCGATAAGCAGCAGGTTATTGTCCGCGCCTTTACGAGCTTCTTCCATCTGGCAAACCTGTCGGAGGAGAACTACCGCGTGGCGCAGCTGCGCGAGCGCGAGGCAGGTGCGTCGACCGATACCGAGGTCGATCCCGCCAACGAACTCACCGTCGCCTATCACCAGTTGGTAAACGAGATGGGTGTCGAGGGCGCCAACGAGCTGCTCGACAAGCTCGAGTTCCACCCTGTCTTTACCGCACATCCCACCGAGGCCCGTCGTAAGGCCGTCGAGGGCAAGATTCGCCGTATCTCCAACCTGCTGGAGGAGCGTCCGCGCCTGGGCGACTCCGACCTGGTGGAGAACGAGCGCCATATGCTGCAGGAGATCGACGCTCTGGTGCGCACGAGCCCCATCGCGCTCAAGAAGCCCACGCCGGTCGAGGAAGCCGATACCATCATCGACATCTTCGATAACACACTGTTCGATGTGATCCCCGTCATCTACCGTCGTTTTGACGACTGGGTGCTGGGCGACAAGGCCGGCACCGTGCCGCCGCTGTGCCCGGCGTTCTTCCATCCCGGCAGCTGGATCGGTTCCGACCGCGACGGTAACCCCAACGTTACCGCCAAGGTGAGCCGCGAGGTCGCCGCCAAGTACTTCACGCACATGGTGCTCAAGCTCGAGGACAAGTGCCGCCGCATCGGCCGCAACCTTACGCTCGAGGCCGCCTACAGCAAGCCGTCGGCAGAGCTCATGAACCTGTGGAACCATCAGGTCGAGATGAGCGCTCAGTACACGGCTCGCGCCGAGCTGATTTCCGAGCACGAGCCGCATCGCGCCGTCATGCTCGTCATGGCCGACCGTCTGAACGCCACCGTGCGCCGTATCACTGATACCATGTACCACAGCGCCGATGAGTTCCTGGAGGACCTGCGTGTCGTCCAGCGCTCGCTGGCCGCTTGCGGTGCCGTCCGTGCTGCCTACGGCCCGGTCCAGACCATCATCTGGCAGGTCGAGTCCTTCGGCTTCCATATGGTCGAGATGGAGTTCCGTCAGCACTCCGTGGTGCATGCCCGCGCCCTCAAGGATATCCACGAGAACGGTATCCATGGCGACCTGCAGCCCATGACGCGTGAGGTCATCGATACCTTCCGTGCTATCGGTTCCATCCAAAAGCGCTACGGCAAGAAGATGGCGCACCGCTACATCATCTCGTTCACCAAGAGCGCCCAGCATGTGGCCGACGTCTTTGAGCTTGCCCACCTGTCCTTTGCACACGAGGAGGATGTCCCCGAGCTCGACGTGATCCCGCTGTTTGAGCAGCTCGAGGACCTCGAGGGCTGCGTCGACGTGCTCGACCAGATGCTTACGCTGCCCGTGGTGCAAAAGCGCCTTGCCCAGACCAACCGCCGCATGGAGGTCATGCTGGGCTATTCCGACTCCTCTAAGGATGCCGGTCCTACCACGGCCATGCTCGCGCTGCACTCCGCGCAGGAGCGCATTGCCAAGTGGGCCGAGAAGAACGATATCGACCTGGTGCTCATGCACGGTCGCGGCGGTGCCGTGGGCCGTGGCGGCGGTCCGGCCAACAAGGCCGTGCTGGCGCAGCCCAAGGGTTCGGTCAACTGCTTCTTTAAGCTCACCGAGCAGGGCGAGGTCATCTTTGCCCGTTACGGCAACCGTACGCTGGCTCAGCGCCATGTTGAGTCCGTTGCCGCCGCAACGCTTTTGCAGTCGGCCCCGAGCGTCGAGAAGACCAACACCGAGACCACGCAGAAGTTCTGGGATATGGCCGAGAAGCTCAACGCCGTAAGCCACGAGCGCTATCTGGACCTGCTGAACACCGAGGACTTTACACCGTGGTTCTCGACCGTGACGCCGCTGACCGAGGTCGGTCTGCTGCCGATCGGCTCGCGTCCCGCCAAGCGCGGTTTGGGTGCCAAGTCGCTCGACGACCTGCGTACCATTCCGTGGATCTTCAGCTGGAGCCAGGCGCGCATCAATCTGGCCGCTTGGTACGGCCTGGGCACCGCCTGCGAGCAGCTGGGCGACCTTGATCAGCTCAAGGCTGCCTATCAGGAGTGGCCGTTCTTCCGCACGTTCATCGACAACATCGAGATGTCGATTGCCAAGACCGACCAGCGCATCGCTAAGATGTATCTGCACCTGGGCGATCGCCAGGATCTGTCCAAGAAGGTCTTCACCGAGATGCAGCTCACGCGTAAATGGGTCCTTGCCATCGTCGGTGACGAGTGGCCGCTGCAGCGCCGCCGCGTGCTCGGCTGCGCCGTCCGCGTCCGTAACCCCTATGTCGACGCTCTGTCCATTGCCCAGGTCCGCGCCCTTCGCGAGGTGCGTATGAACCAGGACGAGATGGCCGAGGAGAAGAAGGCCGAGTACATGAGCCTGATTCTTTCGACTGTGACCGGCGTCTCGGCAGGATTGCAGAACACGGGGTAATCGATAGCCCTGTGGCTCTCACCGGGACCAGATGGGATTCCCTCTGAATGCGTCCTCGCACTTGAGGCCCCCTTATCCTGCTCCTTCGGAGTTGCGGATAAGGGGGCTTCGTGCTGCGGAATGCATTCAGAGGGAAACCCATCGGGTCCCTTCGTCCTCGGTCTTCGGGGATTACAGCTGAGGGGAGAATGGCGTGCTTCGCGCTTAATGTGGGGTGCGGCGAGGGCTTCTTGCGTGCTGCGGAGTGTGCCTAAAAGTAAACTGATGGCGGGCCCTGCGATGTCCGGTCTTCGACGGATTACTGCTGGGGAAAAGATAACGCGCTTCGCGCGTTTTGGATGGGGTCTATCCTGGTGGCGCATTTGGCGCTTCTCGCCTTACGACTGTGGCGGCCGCGGTCCTGTTTGGGATCGCGGTCGTTTTGTTGTGGGTCAAATATGAACGTTGTGTTAATGAGTCGGTAGACGGTGGTGTTTTTCGGTGAGCGGCGTATCCTTCCAACGGTTTATCTAGTGTGTCAGTTGAAAGGAAGAGGGCGCTCGTCATTGTTTGAATGTGAACTGCCGTTTGACCACAAGACGTTGCATCTGGAACTCGAGGATAAGAACTTCGCGGGTGTGATGGAAGGTCATCAAAACGAGTTTAAGACCACGAAATCGCAGGAAAAGCTGGTGGAGGAGTCGCTTGCCAACCCTTACGGCTCGCCTTCGCTCGAGGAGCTTTGTGCTGGCAAGAAGGATATTGTCATCATTAGCTCAGATCATACGCGTCCCGTTCCCTCGCGTGTGACGATGCCTATTCTGCTGCATCACATCCACTCCGCTGCGCCTGAGGCGCGCGTTCGCATTCTGGTTGCTACGGGTATGCATCGTCCGTCGACGCACGAGGAGCTCGTCAACAAGTACGGCGAGGAGATCGTTGCCAACGAAGAAATCGTTATGCACGTCGCGACTGACGACAGCATGATGAAAAAGATCGGCACCCTGCCTTCTGGTGGCGAGTGCATCATCAACAAGATCGCTGCCGATTGCGATCTGCTGCTTGCCGAGGGCTTTATTGAGCCGCACTTCTTTGCCGGTTTCTCTGGTAGCCGCAAGTCCGTCCTGCCTGGCATCGCCAGCTACAAGACCATCATGTACAACCACAACGGTCAGTTTGTGAACGATTCCCACTCGCGTGCCGGCAACCTGTGCCACAACCACGTGAGCGAGGACATGTTTGCCGCCGCCGAGATGGCTCACCTTGCCTTTGTGCTCAACGTGGTGCTCAACGGCAAGCACGAGGTCATTGGCTCCTTTGCCGGCGACATCCACAAGGCGCACGAGGCTGGCTGCGAGTTCGTGAAGAGCCTTGCCGGCGTTGAGCCCGTCGAGTGCGAGATCGCCATTACCACTAACGGCGGCTACCCCCTCGATCAGAACATCTATCAGGCTGTGAAGGGCATGTGCGCTGCCGAGGCCACGCTTCCCGAGGGCGGC
The DNA here is from genome assembly GCF_003475115.1 of Collinsella sp. AF37-9. Taxonomy (NCBI): domain Bacteria; kingdom Bacillati; phylum Actinomycetota; class Coriobacteriia; order Coriobacteriales; family Coriobacteriaceae; genus Collinsella; species Collinsella sp. AF37-9. The sequence goes on from NZ_QROQ01000007.1 coordinate 68,260, forward strand.
GTGATCATCGATGTCGCCGGTTGTGCCGACGGTCACGGTGGCGAGGGCTTCTATCACAACATCGCCGACAACGATCCGGCGGAGTTTGAGCGCGCCTGCATCGACCGTCCTAAGGACGAGACCCTGCCTGACCAGTGGACGAGCCAGATCTTTGCCCGCATCCTGGCGCATCACCCTGTGATCATGGTCACCGATCTGTGCGATCACCAGATGCTCAAGGATATGCACATGACGCCGGTCAACACCCTCGAGGAGGCGCTCAAGCTCGCCTTTGAGATGAAGGGCGCCGACGCCAAGGTCGCCGTCATCCCCGATGGCCTGGGTGTTGTCGTCGCACAGCACTAGTGCGCGGCTTAAACGAATCGTTTATAACCGACAAGAAAGATAAGGTTTTATGCTTACCAAACTCCTCTGCGAATTCGGCGCGACGGCCCTCATGATCGTCTTTGGCGTGGGCGTGCACTGCGATACCGTGCTCAAAGGCACCAAGTATCAGGGCTCTGGCCATATGTTTGCCATCACCACCTGGTCTTTTGGCATCTCGGTCTGCCTGTTTGTCTTTGGCGGTGCCGTGTGCATGAACCCCGCTATGGTGCTTGCCCAGTGCATCGTCGGTCTGGTGCCGTGGGGCAACTGCATCCCCTTCATGCTTGCCGATATGCTCGGCGGCTTTGTGGGTGCTGTGATCGCTTGGTTTATGTATGCCGATGAGTTCAAGGCTTCCGAGGGTGTCGTCGATCCCATTGCTCAGCGCAACATCTTCTCGACCAACCCTACCACCGAGGGCACGAACTATGCCCGCAACTTCTTCTGCGAGGCTATCTGCACCTTCGTGTTCATCAGCGCCATCCTTGCTGCTGCTAGCCGTGCTGGTGAGAACGTTCTGTTGCTCGCCATCTGCGTCGGCCTGATTGTCTGGGCCGTTGGCATGGGCATGGGCGGCATCACCGGCTTCGCCATGAACCAGGCGCGTGACCTTGGTCCTCGCATGGCCTATCAGGTGCTGCCGATCAAGAACAAGGCTGACAACAACTGGAAGTATGGTCTGCTTGTTCCTGGCATCGCGCCGTTTGTCGGTGCTATTGTCGCCGCGCTGTTTGTGCATGGTTTCTTGGGCATGTTCTAGTCTGAGGCTACATAGTTGTCCGCTGGCCGCATGGGGTAACTTCCCAGCGCGTCCTGCGGAATGCGCTGGGAAGTTACCCCATGCGGCCAGCTGCGGGATCTTAGTCGCGTTGGAACAAGCAACCCAACATATATATCTGAATTTGGATGGGAGGGGCGCTTTGTTTTTGGGTGCCCTTACAAGAAAACGTGACTTGGGGAAGGGATGGGCGCTTTGTTGGGATGGCGCTTTGGGATGGGGGGCTTACTTAGCTGAAGAGGGGCTGTATGGCTGATAGGTAGTCTTTGGCTACTTCGGCCCTATCTGCTTGGAAGTTGTGCCAGGCCCACCATTGGACCATTCCTACGAAGCTTGAGGCTATGTGGTGTAGTAGGAAGCTTCGGTCCATGGTGGCGGCGGGGCCGTTTAGGTCGGTGGGGACGGTTTCGGCTGCTCGTGACATGATGGTCTTGCGTAAGCAGTCGGCGAAGACGCGTGAGCCGGCACCGGCTACGAGGGCTCGAACGCCCTGACGGCGCTCCCAGAGGTTGTTGAGGATATGCTCGACCTGTACGAGTGGGTCATCGAGGGGCGCACCGTCATCGTCGAGGGCATGGGTGCAGATATCGCGCACGAGCTCAGCGAGCAGGTCATCTTTGCTTTTGAAGAGGCCGTAGAACGTGGCCCGACCCACATTGGCGCGAGCGATGATGTCGCCGACGGTGATCTTGCCGTAATCTTCCTCGCACAGGAGCTCGGAGAACGCCGCGACGATGGCGGCGCGGCTTTTTGCCTTGCGGGCATCCATGGCTATGCGTCCGCGTGAACGAGCAGGCAGCGGAGCGTACCGGAGCAACCCTCGTAGGGGCGCTTACCGGCGCCGTAGCCGACGGCCTCGATGCGGTAGCGGGCCGGCAGGTGCTCGGACGTGCGCAGTGCGGCGACGATGGCGGCGCCCGTGGGCGTCACGAGCTCGCCGGCGACCGGTGCAGGCGTGAGGGCGATATTGCCCGCCTGGCACAGGTTGACGACAGCGGGGACGGGAATGGGCATGAGGCCGTGGGCGCAGCGAATGGTGCCGTGGCCCTCAGAGAGCGATTCGACCACGATGTCCTCAATACCCAGGTCATCGAGGCAGATGGCGACAGAGCAGACGTCGACGATGGAATCAACGGCGCCTACCTCGTGGAACATGACGGTCTCGGGCGTTTTGCCGTGGGCCTTGGCCTCGGCGGCGGCGAGCGCGGTAAAAATGGCGAGCGCACGACGCTTGGCGCCATCGCTTAGCTGCGAGCCGTCGATGATGGCGGTGACGTCCGCCAAAGAACGGTGGTGATGGTGGTGGGCGTGATGATGGCCCTCGTGGCCATGACCGTGGGCCTCATGGTCATGGTCGTGGCAGTGCTCGTGCTCGCCATGGTCATGATGGTGGCGTTCGTGTTCGTGCATATGCTCGACAGCTGCTTCGTTGCCGTAGAGCCAGGCCATATCGTGATCGTGGTTCTCGAGCTCCTCTGCAAGCTGGACATCGAAATCGCAGGCGTCGATGCCGTGCTTGTTTACGCGCGTCACGGCAATCGAAAAGCCGTCGACCGGCAGCGTGGCGAGCTGCTCGTGCAGATGCTCCTCGCTGGCGCCCAGGTCGAGCAGGGCCGCGACGGTCATATCGCCGCTGATGCCCGAGGTGCCGTCGATGATAAGCGTATGCTGATGGTTGGACATGGAATGCTCCTTAGCGGGCGCGGGGTGTGCCGGCGCTCAGATGATTGATAAGACTTGCCTGGTATGCGGCACCAAAGCCGTTGTCGATATTGACGACCGAAACGCCGCTGGCGCAGGAGTTGAGCATGGCGAGCAGTGCGGCTACGCCACCAAAGCTCGCGCCGTAGCCCACGCTGGTGGGAACGGCAATGACCGGACAGCTCGCCAGGCCGCCGATAACGCTCGCCAGCGCGCCTTCCATGCCGGCGATGGCGATGACCACCTGCGCCTGGGCAAGTTCCTCGGCATGCGCGAGCAAGCGGTGCAGGCCGGCGACGCCTACGTCGTAGAGGCGGTCGACCTCGTTGCCATAGAACTCGGCCGTCAACGCGGCTTCCTCGGCGACGGGCAAGTCGCTCGTGCCGGCGCAGGCGACGACGATGCGTCCGTTACCGGTGGGGGAGGGCTTGCCGCCCACGAGGGCGAGCTGTGCGTCCGGGACATATCCCAGGTCGATGCCGTTGTCGAGGAGCTCCGAGGTGCGGGCTGCTTTTTCGCTGTCCAGGCGCGTGACCAGGATGCGCTCCTGGCCAGCATCGCGCAGCGCTTCGATAATGGCGGCAATCTGCTCGGCGGTTTTACCCGCACCGTAGACAACCTCGCCGGCTCCCTGGCGCACCCCGCGCGAAAGATCGAGCTGTGCAAAACCCAGATCGGCGGTCGGAGCCGTCTGGATGCGCGTGAGGGCGACGGCTGGGGTGACTGCTCCGCCGGCAACATCGCTCAGCAATTGCTCAAGATCTCGCTTATCCATATATGTTCCCTTCGACGGCGCAAAGTCTAGCACTCAAAGGGTATGTTTCCGAACACTAAGACAAAATTGTTCGGAAACTATAGGACAGACTGATTCACTTGTTAGATGGATTGACTAGTCGCGCAGGATGATGTCCATGGCGAGCATCAGGTTGCGTTCGTCGATGGCAAACGGGGCCGCCTCGCGCGTCTTGGGCTTGGCGCAAAACGCGATGCCCGTGCCCGCGGCCTGAATCATGGGGATGTCGTTGGCGCCGTCGCCGATCGCGACCGTGTGGGCCATATCGACGCCGCACTCAACTGCCCAATCTAGCAGCTGGATGAGCTTGGACTCCTTGGTCACGATGTCGGCCGCCAGCTTGCCGGTGAGCTTGCCGTCCACGACTTCCAGGCGGTTGGCCAGGCAAAAATCGATGCCCGCGGCGGCCACGATCTTGTCGGCGACCTCGTGAAAGCCGCCGCTTACCACGCCGACCTTCCAGCCCTTGCTGTGCGCTGAGCGCACAAGCTCCAACGCGCCGGGGGTAAATGTCACGCGCTCAAAGGTGCGCTCGAACACGCTCTCGTCCAGGCCGGCGAGCAGCCCCACGCGCTCCTCGAGCGCCTGCTTAAAGTCAAGCTCGCCGCGCATGGCGCGTTCGGTGATCTGTGCCACCTGCTCGCCCACGCCGGCCTCTTCGCCCAACAGGTCGATGACCTCCTGGTTGATGAGCGTGGAGTCGATATCCATAACGATGAGGCGTGCAGTCATGGCGGGCCTTTCCGAGTGCTGTTTTATTGGGCATATTGTCGCACGTGACGAGCACGGGCGGGTGCCGCGGTGCGTCAATTGTTTCGTCTCCGCCAAGTCTTTGGGCAGGAGCCACTTTTTCGCGGCACATCAGCACAGGTGCGATAAGATAGAACGCCATGTCTGGCTGCGCGGTTTACGCAGGCCGGGCAAATCTGTACGACGCCGCCCGGAACGACACGGGGCGGCACAGATCCATAAAGGAGGATCACTGGTATGAGCCAGACCCGTCCCATCGACGAGCATTCCATGCACACCCGTACCTGCGGCGAGCTTCGCCGCGAGAACGTGGGCGAAGAGGTCACCCTCACCGGTTGGGTGAGCCGTCGCCGCGACCACGGCGGCCTTATCTTCTGCGACCTTCGCGACCGCGAGGGCATTACGCAGCTCACCTTCGACCCCGAGCACTCCGACGGCGACGCCTTTAAGATTGCCGAGACTATGCGTCCCGAGTGGCCCATCAAGATCCATGGCGTCGTGCGCGCCCGTGGCGAGGAGACCACCAACACCAAGCTCGCGACCGGCGAGATCGAGGTCCTGACCGATCATGCCGAGGTGCTCAACACTTCCGTCACCCCGCCGTTCCAGATCGAGGACGGCATCGAGACCAGCGAGGACACCCGCCTGCGCTATCGCTATCTGGACCTCCGTCGTCCCGAGATGATGGCCAACCTCAAGCTGCGCTCCGACTTTACCTTTGCCATTCGCGAGGCGCTGCACAACCGTGAGTTCATGGAGGTCGAGACGCCCTCCCTGTTCAAGTCCACGCCCGAGGGCGCCCGCGACTTCATCGTCCCCAGCCGTATCCAGCCGGGCAACTTCTACGCCCTGCCGCAGTCCCCGCAGCTCCTGAAGCAGCTGCTTATGGTCGGTGGCGTCGAGCGCTACTACCAGGTTGCCAAGTGCTTCCGCGACGAGGACCTGCGTGCCGACCGTCAGCCCGAGTTCACCCAGGTCGATATCGAGATGTCCTTCGTGGACCAGAACGACGTCATGAGCGCGCTCGAGGAGGTCCTGGCTGATGCCTTCGGCCGCATGGGCGTCGAGATGCCCACGCCGCTGCGTCGCATGAACTACTGGGAGGCCATGGACACCTATGGCTCCGATAAGCCCGATACCCGCTATGGCATGCACCTGGTCGACCTGACCGACATCTTTGCCAACTCCAAGTTCAAGGTCTTTGCGACTGCCGCAAACGAGGAGGGCTCTGTCGTCAAGGCCATCAACGCCAAGGGTGCCGGTGCCTGGGCTCGCGCCAAGATCGACAAGCTCGCCGGCGTGGCCTCCACGTTTGGCGCCAAGGGCCTTGCCTGGATCGCCTTCCGCGAGGACGGCTCCATTAACAGCCCCATCGTCAAGTTCTTCTCGGACGAGGAGATGGCTGCCCTGCGCGAGCGCATGGACGTCGAGCCCGGCGACCTTGTGATGTTCGCCGCCGGCCCGCGCCTGCTCTCCGACGAGATCCTGGGCGGCATGCGTTCCCACATGGCCAATGCGCTCGAGGTCAAGCGCGAGGGCCACGACTTCCTGTGGGTCGTCAACTTCCCGCTGTTCCACTGGGACGAGGATCGCAAGGCCTATGCTGCCGAGCACCAGCCCTTCACCCTGCCGACCGAGACCGACATCGCCAAGATCGAGGCCGACCCGCTGGCAGCCGGTTCGTGCACCTACGACTTTGTCATGGACGGCTTTGAGGCCGGCGGCGGCGGTATGCGTATCCACAACGCCGAAATGCAGATGTCCATGCTCAAGCTCCTAGGCTTTACCGAGGAGCGCGCCGAGTCGCAGTTCGGCTTCCTCATGGAGGCTCTCAAGTTTGGTGCGCCCCCGATGGGCGGCTTTGCCCTGGGCCTGGACCGCGTGTGCATGCTGCTCACCGGCTCCGACTCCATCCGCGACGTCATGGCGTTCCCCAAGACGGCCAGCGGCTCCGACCTCATGTCGGGCGCCCCGAGTGCCGTTTCCGGCGCCCAGCTCAAGGACGTCAGCCTGTGCTTGATGTAGGCGAGCGGCCACAAATTGCTTGCAACGAGGGAAGGACGTGTGCCTTCCCTCGTTTTTTATGCGCGGGCGTTGCGAGGGCATAGGTTGACCGGACGTGGCGGAAACTGTGTCCCATCGTTGACGCTCGAAGTGGGATGCGGTTTCCATCCCGCCCTCAACAAGCATCTAACGCTACAATAACTATCACGTGGCTGGGTTTGCCGGCCGAATGTGCGACGTCGTGGGAGGGGACATGGTCGAGTTTACAAAGACGATTAAAGATCCGTTGGGATTGCATGCCCGCCCGGTTGCGCTGCTCTACGACATCATTGCCAAGCATCGTAGCAACGTATCGGTCAGCATCGGCGATCGCCATACCGACGGCCGCGATGTGATGGGGCTCATGGCTCTCTACGGCGAATGTGGCGAAGACATCGTGTTCCGCGTTTCGGGCGTGGATGAGGCCTCCTGCGTCACATCGATCAGAAACCTCTCGCTCTAACCTCAACAATGTGACAAGGGGACAGGCCCCTTTGTTGCATAAATTGGTATGACAAGGCACCGCAAAGAGATGGTCTTTGCGGTGCCTCTTTTGTTTCGTATAGGAAACTTTTTCGAAAACTGAATGAGGACCCTTTCCAAAAAGTTAACCACGTGTTAGTTTACTAAAGCGAACATAGACGTGGTTAACTTTTGCTGCGTCGATGTTGAGGACGAATTGACGTTAGGAGCTCACTCATGTCTTGCGGACCGCAGATGCCGGCTATGCCGCTTTCGATGGTAAAGGCGGGCGAAACCGTGCGCGTGTCTCGTGTAAAGGGCAATGAGGACATGAAGCACCACCTCAAGGACCTCGGCTTTGTCGAGGGCAGCGAGATCCACGTGGTGAGCTCGAGTGGCGCCAACATCATCGTCACGGTGCTGGGCGCTCGCTTTGGCATCGATTCCAAGGTTGCCATGCACATCATGACCGTCGGTTAGTCCGCAGCATTCTGTAAAAACTGAAAGGGGGACAAGTAAATGAAGACGTTGGGTGACGTTAAGGTGGGCGAGAGCTCTACCATCGTCAAGCTTCACGGTGAGGGCGCGCTGCGCCGCCACCTCATGGACCTGGGGCTCATCAAGGGCACTTCGTTCAAGGTCGTAAAGGTTGCACCGCTCGGTGATCCGGTCGAGATCAACGTGCGCGGCTACGAGCTTTCCATCCGCAAGGAGGAGGCCGCCGTCGTCGAGGTCCAGTAAGGACTCGCGGCGCATATTTCTGCAGATAAAGTTAGGTTTTTCTAACTTAATGCAGCATCTTTGAAGCACATTGTCCAGCCCGTGCGGAGAAAGCAGCGCGGGCACACAAGGAAGAAGGATTGAATGGCGGATTCTCAGATCCATGTCGCGCTGGCGGGTAACCCCAACTGCGGCAAGACCACGCTTTTCAACCTGATCACCGGCGCCAACGGCTACGTTGGCAACTGGCCCGGCGTCACGGTTGAGAAAAAGGAAGCCAAGCTCCTGAGTGACAAGAACGTCACGATTACGGACCTCCCCGGCATCTACTCGCTTTCCCCCTACAGCCCCGAGGAGCAGTGCTCGCGCGATTACCTCATGAGCGGCGAGCCTGATGTCGTCGTCCAGGTGGTCGACGCTACCAACCTCGAGCGCAACCTGTACCTAGCGCTTCAGGTTATCGAGACCGGCCTGCCCGTGGTCGTTGCCCTCAACATGGCCGACTTGGTCGAGAAGAACGGCGACAAGATCGACACGGACAAGCTCTCCAAGAAGCTCGGCTGCCCGGTCATGATGATCTCCGCTCTTAAGAACAAGGGCATCACGGAGCTGTTCGAGCAGGTCAAAAAGTCCGCTGCCTCCAAGGGCCAGGTGCCGGAGCACAAGTTCGACTCCTCCATCGAGGACGTTCTGGACCACATCGAGAACAACCTTCCGGCGAGCGTTCCCGCCAACAAGCGCCGCTACTACGCCGTCAAGCTGTTCGAGCGTGATGCAGACGCCTGCAAGCTCATCAACCTCACCAAGGAGAAGGCCGCTCGCGTCGAGCAGCTGGTCGCCCAGTGCGAGCAGGATTGCGACGACGACGCCGAGTCCATCATCACCGGCGAGCGCTACGGCGTGATTGCCCACATCATCGACGAGTGCCTCACTAAGGCTCCGGCAAAGATGAGCACCTCCGAGAAGATCGACCGCGTGGTTACCAACCGTATCCTGGGCCTGCCGATCTTTGTGGTCATCATGTTCTGTGTGTACTACATTGCCGTCTCTACCTTGGGCGGCACGGTGACTGACTTCACCAACGACCAACTCTTCGGCACCGACGGCTGGTACGTGCTCGGTCAGGGTCGCGACGCCTATGACGCAGCTGTTGAGGCTGCGGGCGACAATGCCGACTCGGTCGACCCGGCACAGTACGGCCCCTATGTCCCGGGTATCACCACCATGGTGCACGACGCCCTTGTGGCGGGCGGCACCGAGGACGGCGGCCTGGTCGATTCGCTGGTCTGCGACGGCATCGTCGGCGGCCTGGGCGCCATCTTCGGCTTCGTCCCGCAGATGTTCCTGCTCTTTGTGATGCTGTCTTTCCTGGAGGACTGCGGCTACATGGCCCGTGTCGCCTTCATCATGGACCGCGTGTTCCGCCGGTTTGGCCTGTCCGGTAAGTCCTTTATCCCCATGCTCGTGTCCTCGGGCTGCGGCGTCCCCGGCGTCATGGCCACCAAGACCATCGAGAACGAGAAGGACCGTCGCATGACGGTCATGACCACCACGTTCATTCCCTGTGGCGCTAAGCTGCCGATCATTGCCCTGCTCATGGGTTCCATCATCGGCGATTCTTCTACCACCGCCGCGTGGATTAGCCCGCTCTTCTACTTCCTGGGCGTCTTTGCCGTCATCGCCTCGGGCCTCATGCTCAAGAAGACCAAGCTCTTTGCCGGTCGCCCGACGCCGTTCGTTATGGAGCTTCCTGCCTACCACTTCCCGGCGATCCGCTCTTGGGCGCTGCACGTGTGGGAGCGCTGCTGGGCCTTTATCAAAAAGGCCGGCACGGTCATCTTCGCGTCCACCGTTGTGGTTTGGTTCCTCTCCAACTTTGGTAGCTATAACGGTTCCTTTGGCTTCCTGCCCGCGATGGACGGCATCCCCGAGGAGTTCATGGACTACTCCGTGCTTGCCATGCTGGGCAACCTGGTCGCCTGGATCTTCGCCCCGCTCGGCTTTAGCACCTGGCAGGCAACTGCGCTGACTGTCTCTGGCCTTGTCGCCAAGGAGAACGTCGTCGCCACCGCCGGCTCGCTGCTGTCGGTTGCCGACGCCGCCGAGACCGACCCGAGCCTGTGGACCGCGTTTGCCGGCATGTTCCCGACTATGGGCGCTTGCGTTGCCTTTGGTGCCTTCAACCTGCTGTGCGCCCCGTGCTTTGCCGCCATGGGAACTATCCGCAACCAGATGGACTCCGGCAAGTGGACCGCGATTGCCATCGGCTACGAGTGCGCCTTTGCCTGGGTGATCGGCCTGTTCATCAACCAGTTCTACAACCTGCTTGTCCTTGGCCAGTTTGGTATTTGGACGGTTGTAGCCATCGTACTGCTGGTTGCGATGCTCTTCCAGATCTTCCGTCCCATGCCCAAGCACGCTTGGACCGACGAGGACGAGACCAACACCGCTTCCGCTGCAGTTTCCGCTTAAGTCCGAATAAGGATCAGCCCCTTTCCACGAGCCCGGGTGTCCCAGCGACACTCGGGCTTTTTGGTGAGGGAGATGTGGCGTTTCCGCAGATAAAACCGACCAAAATATACCTGTCCCTTTTTGGCAGGTGGAGAATGGGGTAAAGTAAGTGGTGGTTAACTAGAGGAGGCTTGCTATGGCACCTATCGATATTGTTGTACTGGCTGTTATCGGCATTGCGTTTGTCGCCGTGTGCGTGCGCATTTATCGTAAGGGCACTTGCGCCGACTGCGCTCAGGGCGGCGTTTGCACGGGACATTGTTCCAACAAAAAAACCTGCGCCGCACTTAAGGGCGTGGACAAAATTGCCGAAGACTTGGGCCGCGGTATCAAGTAAGGTCCGTCATCCAAGCGCCTCGCGAGCATCCGTTCGCGGGGCGCTTTGCACATTTGGGGGAGAGCGCGGCGAGTTGAAGAGTGATTTTGGGGTATCGCTAACTATGTGGTCAACGGCCCGCTCACTGTGGTCCATGCTGTAGCCGGCGCCAAGCTCGCCGTCGAGGGCATGACCAGCTACCTGGGCCTCTAACTCCACCCCGCTCATCAGTTGCGGTGAAATGCGGACTGTTTTGGCTGTCAAAGGCCTTATCTACTCCGTATTCCACCGCAACTTTTTTGAGGGGTGGGCTAGAGACGCTGCATGCGGTACCCGACACCCATGTGCGTCTGAATCATCTTGGGGTGAGAGGGGTCTGCCTCGATCTTCTTGCGCAGGGTGCGCATGAACACGCGCAGGCTCGCCAGATCGCTGTCCCAGCTCGTGCCCCATATCTCGCGGGTGATGAAGGTGTGGGTGAGCACCTTGTCGACGTTTTTCGCCAGAAGGACGAGCAATTTGTACTCGGTTGGGGTGAGCGAGAGCTCGCGTCCGTCTTTCGTCGCGTATCCCGCGGCGTAGTCGATATGCAGCGGACCGTTGTCGAACGTGCTCGCTTCTGTCGACTCGCTTGACGCCATCGAGGAGCGCCTCAAATTCGCACGGACGCGCGCGAGCAACTCATCCACAGAAAAGGGCTTGGTGAGGTAGTCGTCTGCCCCTGCGTCAAGTGCTGCAATCTTGTCGGAATCTTCGGTGCGCGCCGAAATGACGATAATGGGGACTGCCGACCAGCTTCGGATCTTCGTGATGACCTCGATACCGTCAATGTCGGGAAGGCCGAGGTCGAGCATGATGAGGCTGGGGCCGTGCGACACCGCATCCATGATGGCGGCCTGGCCGTTGCAAACCTTGCTCACGACATAGCCGTGGAGGTCAAGCGCGGTCGAAACGAGGTTTTGAACGGTCAGGTCATCTTCGACCAGGAGGATGCGTGGCTTAGCGGCATTATTCATGAATCTCGATCTCCTCGGCGGGCAGGGTAAAACGGAAGACGGCCCCATGGGGGTGGTTGTCGCGAGCTTCGATGACGCCGCCATGCGCCTCCACGATGGAGCGGCAGAGCGACAGCCCAAGGCCGATGCTTCGACGCGAATCCACGGGCCGCGTATTGCGTGAGGTGAAGAAGCGCTCAAAGATATGAGGCTTGTCGCAGTCTGCCACACCCGGCCCATCGTCTGCGACGTCCACCACGACGAACGCGCCCTCGCGACGTGCGCTGATGGTGACAGTCGAGTCCTCGGGCGTGTATTTGAAGGCGTTCATGATGAGATTCGTAAGCACCTGCATGATGAGATGGACGTCGATGCGTACCAGCAGGATGTCGTCAGTGTGCTCGATGGTGACGGTACGTCCATGCGATGCTTGGGCGACATGGCTGAGGGCGGCCTCGATGACCTCGTCGATGAGCTCGGATGTGAAGTTGAGGCGAATGGTGCCATCCTCGACGCGTGTGATGGCGAGGAGGTTCTCCACGGTATCGATAAGCCAGAGGGAGTCGTCGTAGATGGCATCGGCAAGATCGCAGCGTTGTTCGAGGCTGAGCTTCTCGTCGCTCTTCCGAAGGATTGCCGCAGATCCGGATATAGCCGTGAGGGGTGTCCTCAAATCGTGGCCGATGGAGCGCAAAAGGTTGGCGCGCAGCTGCTCGTTTTTCGCCAAGACCGCAGCCTCTTCGCGCTCTTGCGCCGCCCGGTCGCTTTCGAGCGCCAAGGCGCATTCGCCTACGATAGATAGGACGATCGAATGCTCGAAGGCTTCGATCTCGCGCCCCTCCAGGTCGATGCCGATGACACCGAATACCTTGTCGCCGGTGCGAACCGCGAGGTAGAGGCAGCGCGCCTCAGGCAGGGTCCGCGTGCTTGCGCCCGCGCGCTTGTTGTTGGTGTAGGTCCAGGTTGCAACGGCGCGCTCGTAGTCGGTGAGCAGCGACGCGGATCGGTTTTCGGTGCCAGCGGACTCATAGAGCGTCTTGCCGAGCGTGCCGTGTTCGGCGGTGTAGAAGACCACGTCGAGTTTTAGCAGTTTGATGAGTTGGTTCATGGCGACGCGGGCGCACTCCTCCGCGCTATGGGCTTGCTGTAAGAGCTGGTTCGTTTCGAGGAGTACGCGCGTTTTGAATGCGTTCTCGGCGGAGGTGCGGGCATTGTCGGCGATGCGCGCAGTTAACTCGCCGGCGACCATAGCGGTAGCGAACATGATGCCGAACGTGACCAGATAGCTTCGGTCGTAGCTGGCGAGCGAAAACAGAGGCGTGACGAAGCAGAAGTTGTAAAGCACTACAGAGAGCACGCTCGATACGATCGTGCAGATACGCCCCGTCGTGGTGACGGCGGTCAGCAGGGCCGTGAGGATATAGAGGGATATGATGCTGGAATCGGCAAATCCCAGATGGCGGAAAGCCGTGCCGATCGCCGTGGCGACAAGAGAGAGGGCCAGCGTGCGAAGCACGTCACGGCTGCTGGGCGGCTGCAGGGCGAGCGCATGGCGGCGTCCTTTGGGTCGGGAGGGCGGAGTCGACTGGTCTGGAATGATGTAAATGTCGAGGTTCGGGGCGAATGTTATGAGCTGTTCTACGAGAGATTTGCGGCCAAAGAGGGCCTGACGGACGCTGCTGTGCTCGCCCGTGCGCCCCATGACGATCTTCGAAATACCCGACAGGCGCGCGAACTCGGAGATCTGAAACGCGACGTCGTCGCCATAGACGGTTTCCATATGTGCTCCGAGCTGCTCGGCTAGGGCGATATTGGCTGCAAGCTTGGCGCGCTCATCATCGCTCATGGCTTGCGTGCGCGGGCTTTCTACGAACAGGGCGACGAGCTCGCTGCGAAACGCTTTCGCCATGCGTGCGGCGGCACGGACGATGCGGGGATTGGTCGGCGCCGGGGAGACACAGACTAAGATACGCTCCTTGGTGTAGTAGTCACGGTTTCCCAGCACGCGTGCGGCGTCTGTGAGGTGGCCGGTGCGATCGGCGCAGCGGCGCAGCGCGATTTCTCGGAGTGCGGTGAGGTTTTCGACGGTAAAAAAATGCTGTTGCGCTCGGTCGGCTTGTGCGGGACGGTAGACGAGGCCGGCGCGAAGGCGCTCAAGTAGGTCTTCGGGCTCTATGTCGACGAGCTCGACCTGGTCGGCATCATCGAAGATACGGTCGGGGATTCGTTCGCTCACGACAACGCCGGTGATGGATGCAACCATGTCGTTTAGGCTCTCGATATGCTGAACGTTTACGGTCGTATAGACGTCGATGCCTGCATGTAGAAGTTCCTCGACGTCTTGATAGCGTTTGTCGTGGCGAGACCCCGGCGCATTCGTATGGGCGAGCTCGTCGACAAGGATGAGCTGAGGGGCGCGTTCGATAGCCGCATCTAGATCGAACTCGCTGAGCGCAATGCCGTTGTGCTCGATGAGTTTACAGGGCACGTTCTCAAGCCCTTGTGCAAGATGGGCAGTTGCCGGACGTTCGTGCGGCTCGATGTATCCCGCGACGACGTCGACACCTCGCCGCTTGGCGGCGTGGGCGGCTTGAAGCATCGCATAGGTTTTGCCTGCACCAGCAGCGTAGCCAAAGAAAATCTTGAGGTGTCCCCGGCTGGTTCGGGCGTCATCGGCGACCTCGTCTTTCTCAATTGCCTTGAGGATGAGGTCTGGATTGACGCGAGTGTCCGATGCGTCGCGCTGCATAGCGTAGCCTTTCTGAAACGTTGTCCATGCGTGCATACGCGGTGAGGACGCCACTGTATGCTCGCGAGGTCGAGTATAGGCGCACTGCAGCCGCAATAGTGCTTTCTACCTGCATCTTTACGGCATCTTAAGGTCGTGAGCCCCGGCCCTCACGCCTCTTTAATCTCTAGAAGCGTTTACTGTCCCCAGGCGCTTGCGGGAGCAGGCGTCCGAGACATCGGACCGCGCGTGAAAGGGGCGGTAATGGACATCCTCATTCCCATTATCGGAGTCGTCTGCATCGGACTCCTTATCTATTACATCTACATTCTGATGAGGAGTGATTCGTAAACTATGGACGCTGCGATTCAGTACATCTTGTACTTTGCCGTGCTCGTCGTCCTGGCCGTTCCGCTCGGTCGGTTCATGGCCCATATCATGGATGGCGAGCATACGTTCCTGTCGCCTGTGATTGCTCCTGTGGAGCGTGGCGTCTATCGTCTGCTTCGCATCGACGCGGCAGAGCAGATGGGGTGTAGGCGCTATCTGGCGAGCGTGCTGGTCTTTTCGGGGATCGGCCTCGTGGCCCTTGTGGCACTCCAAGCGCTTCAGCCCTTCTTGCCAGGCAATCCCCAGCACCTGCCGGGTGTGTCATGGGACCTGTCGTTCAATACGGCCGCTTCCTTCATAACCAACACCAATTGGCAATCCTATTCCGGTGAGACCACCCTGTCCTACCTTGTGCAGTTCATGGGCCTCACCGTGCAGAACTTCTTGTCCGCCGGCACCGGTATTGCGGTCATGTTCGCGCTGATCCGCGGCTTCCGTCAGGTCAAGGAGCAGGGTCTGGGTTCCTTCTGGGTCGACCTCACCCGCACCGTCCTGTATGTGCTCATCCCGCTGAACCTCGTGTTCGGCATCTGCCTGGCTGCCGGTGGCGTCATCTCCAACTTCCAGCCGGCTCAGAAGGCTGAGCTCGTAGAGCCCGTCGCTGTCCAGCCTAATGCAGACGGCGGCTGGAGCGTCATCGACGGCGCCCAGATCGAGGGCGATACGGTCAAGGTCGACGGCAAGGTTGTCGAGGGTGCGCGCGTGGTCACCGAGCAGTTCCTGCCCCAGGGTCCCGCGGCTCCTCAGGTCGCCATCAAGCAGTCCGGCACCAACGGCGGCGGCTTCTTCGGCGTGAACTCAGCCCATCCGTATGAGAACCCCAGTGCCTTCACCAACATCATCGAGATGACCAGCCTGCTGCTGATCCCGGCCGCCTGCTGCTTCACCTTCGGTATCGGCGTCAAGAACACCAAGCAGGGCAAGGCCATCTTCGCGGCGATGCTTATCCTGCTCGTGGTCTTTACCGGCATCATCGCCGTTAACGAGCATGCGGGCACCCCGCAGCTGGCCGATGGCGGAGCGGTCAATATCGAGATGACCGACGGCCAGGCCGGCGGCAACATGGAGGGCAAGGAGAGCCGCTTCGGTATCGCCACCTCCTCCACGTGGTCGGCTTACACCACCGCCGCTTCCAACGGCTCGGTTAACTCCATGCACGACTCCTACACCCCGCTGGGCGGTTTTGTCCAGATGCTCCAGATGGCTCTGGGCGAGGTCGTCTTCGGCGGCGTGGGCTGCGGCCTGTACGGCATGATCGGCTTCGCCATCCTCACAGTGTTCATCGCCGGCCTTATGGTCGGCCGCACGCCCGAGTTCCTGGGCAAGAAGATCGAGCCGGGCGAGATGCGCTGGGCAGTTGTCCTGTGCCTGGCAACTCCGTTTGCCATTCTGGTGTGCTCGGCCATCGCCTGCATGGTGCCCGGTCTTGCCGACCAGCTCTCCAACGGCGGGGCGCATGGCTTCTCCGAGGTGCTGTATGCCTTCACCTCATGCGGCGGCAACAACGGCTCGGCGTTTGCAGGTATGAACTGCAACATTCCCTGGATCAACGTCATGCTCGGCCTCGAGATGCTGTTCGCCCGCTTCATGCCCATCATCGGTACGCTGGCTATCGCCGGCTCGCTGGCCAAGAAGGGTAAGGTCGCCGAGAGCGCCGGTACCCTGTCTACCACCAACGGCATGTTCGTATTCCTGCTCGTGTTCATCGTTCTGCTGATCGGTGCCCTGAGCTTCTTCCCGGCCCTGGCGCTTGGCCCCGTTGCCGAGTTCTTCCAGATGATTGCGTAAAGGAGGGCGCAGATTTATGACTATGCAAAAAGACATGATGGGCCGCGCGGTCCGCGACTCGTTCGCCAAGCTGGACCCTCGCGTCCAGATTCAAAACCCGGTCATGTTCCTGGTGTGGCTTTCAGCCGTCATGACCTCCGTCCTGGCCGTCGCTTCCATCTTCGGTGTGCAGGACGCGGGTGTGCCCACCTACTATGTGGTCGCCATCGCGGTCATCCTGTGGCTCACCGACCTGTTCTCGAACTTCGCCGAGGCGCTTGCCGAGGGCCGCGGTAAGGCTCAGGCCGATTCCCTGCGTGCGGCCAAGAAGGATGTCGAGGCCCATCGCATCGAGTCCGTTGAGGACAAGGAGCACTTCACCGTCGTTCCCGGCACCGAGCTCACGCGCGGCGACCTGGTGATCGTACGCGCCGGCGAGCAGATTCCCGGCGACGGCGACGTCATCGAGGGCGCTGCCTCCGTTGACGAGTCCGCCATCACCGGCGAGTCCGCCCCCGTGGTCCGCGAGGCCGGCGGCGACCGCTCTGCCGTTACCGGCGGTACCACGGTGCTGTCCGACTGGATTATCGTCAAGATCTCCAGTGAGCCCGGCCAGAGCTTCCTGGACAAGATGATCGCGATGGTCGAGGGTGCCGCGCGCAAGAAGACCCCTAACGAGATCGCTCTGGAGATCTTCCTGGTGGCCCTCTCCATCGTCTTTATCCTGGTCACGCTGGCCCTGTATTGTTACTCCTGCTTCTCGGTCGGTCTTAACGACATAGTCAACCCCACGGCCGTGACCACGCTCGTGGCGCTGCTCGTGTGCCTGGCTCCCACTACCATCGGCGCCCTTCTGTCCGCCATCGGCATCGCCGGCATGAGCCGTCTGAACGAGGCCAACGTGCTGGCCATGTCCGGCCGCGCCATCGAGGCCGCCGGCGACGTCGACATCCTCATGCTCGACAAGACCGGCACCATCACCCTGGGTAACCGCCAAGCCGCCGAGTTCATCCCGGTCGACGGCGTCGATCCCGCGGAGCTGGCCGATGCCGCCCAGCTTTCCTCGCTGGCCGACGAGACCCCCGAGGGCCGTTCCATCGTCGTGCTCGCCAAGGAGCAGTTCGGTCTGCGCGGCCGCACGCTCGAGGATAAGGGTATGGAGTTCATCCCGTTCACCGCGGCAACGCGTATGTCCGGCGTGAACTACGAGGACAATGAGATCCGCAAGGGCGCTGCCGATTCCGTGCGCACCTATGTGGAGGCAGCCGGCGGCGTGTTCTCCCAGGAGTGCGACGAGGCCGTCGAGCGCATCGCCAAGGCCGGCGGCACCCCGCTGGTCGTGACCAAGAACTGCCGCGTGCTGGGCGTTGTGTACCTCAAGGACATCATCAAGTCCGGCGTTAAGGAGAAGTTCGCCGACCTGCGCCGCATGGGCATCAAGACCATCATGGTGACGGGCGACAATCCGCTCACCGCCGCGGCAATCGCCGCCGAGGCCGGCGTTGACGACTTCCTGGCCGAGGCCACCCCTGAAGGCAAGCTCGAGAAGATCCGCGAGTTCCAGCGTGAGGGCCACCTGGTCGCCATGACCGGCGACGGCACCAACGACGCGCCCGCTCTGGCCCAGGCCGACGTCGCCGTGGCCATGAACACGGGCACCCAGGCTGCCAAGGAGGCCGGTAACATGGTCGACCTCGACTCCAGCCCCACCAAGCTCATCGAGGTCGTGCGTATTGGCAAGCAGCTGCTCATGACCCGCGGCTCGCTCACGACCTTCTCGGTGGCCAACGACGTGGCGAAGTACTTCGCTATCATCCCGGCCCTGTTCTCGCCGATCTATTCGGGACTGGGCGCCCTCAACATCCTGGGCCTCACCAACCCGTTGACGGCCGTGCTGTCCGCCATCATCTACAACGCGCTGGTCATCGTCGCGCTAATTCCGGCGGCTCTCAAGGGCGTTAAGTACCGCGAGGTCCCGTCCGGACAGCTGCTGACCCACAACCTGCTGGTGTGGGGTCTGGGCGGTATCGTGGCGCCGTTCGTATTCATCAAGATTATCGACATGCTGCTGGCCTTGTTCGGCATTGGCATGATGTAGACGGAGGTTTGTATGTTCAAAGGTATCGCACCGCGCGCACTTGGCGTGTTCGCGTTGTTTACCATCGTCTGCGGCCTGGGATACACGCTCGTCGTGACCGGCATCGTTCAGGTTGCATTCCCGTATCAGGCGAACGGTTCGCTCATCAAGGTCGACGGCAAGGTTGTGGGTTCCGAGCTCATCGGCCAGAACTTCGATGACGAAGCCCACATGTGGGGTCGTATCCAGAACGTGTCAATTGTCGAAGGCGAAGACGGCGAGCCCATGGCGTATGGTGCCCCGTCCAACCTGTCCCCGGCGAGTGAGGAGTACCGGCAGCTTGTGGACGCGCGCGTCGAGAAGATTCGCGCCTCCAACCCCGACGCCGGCATGGATGCCGTGCCCGTCGACCTGGTGACGTGTTCCGGCTCAGGGCTCGACCCCGAGATCTCCCCCGATGCCGCCGAGTACCAGGTACCGCGCCTGGCGAAGGCCACGGGCAAGAGCGAAGGCGAGGTGCGCGACATCATCGCCCAGTGCACCAAGGGCCGATTCCTGGGCGTCTTCGGCGAGCCCACGGTCAACGTGCTCAAGGTGAACCTTATGCTGGACGGCGCGCTGTAGGTGAGGGGGTGGCGGATGAGGGCATGATTGCCTACCTGGGCCTCTAACTCCATCCCGCCCATCAATTGCGGTGAAATACGGACCGTTTTGGCTGTCAAAGGCCTTATCTACTCCGTATTCCACCGCAACTTTTTGTGGGTAGAGCAGAAGTTGGAGAAGCGCGTGCGGTTGGGTGCTGCGCGGTTGCTGATACGATAAGTACGTTAGTAACTGCCGCCGAGCGGCTCAAACGAAAGGAAGCCTGCATGGAGTCCTCCTCCTACCCGATGCTCTTTAGCCCGATCAAGGTCGGTACGACCGAGGTCAAGAACCGCGTCTTTATGCCGCCGGTGTCCACCAACCTGGCCGACCACGGCTATGTGACCGACGATCTGGTCGACCATTACCGCGCCCGTGCCAAGGGCGGCGTGGGCCTGATCATCACCGAGGTCGTAACGGTTGAGCCCACCTATACCTATCTGCCGGGCGACATGTGCTGCTACGACGACACGTTTATCCCCGGCTGGGAAAAGCTCGCCGCGGCCGTCCACGAGTATGGCTGCAAGATCATGCCGCAGCTCTTCCATCCCGCCTACATGGCCTTTAACATTCCGGGTACGCCGCGCCTGATCGCTCCGTCCTTTGTGGGGCCGTCCTATGCCCGCGAGGCGCCGCGCCCCATCACGGTCGACGAGATCCACGAGCTCACGCATCAGTTTGGCGACGCTGCCGTGCGCATGCAGAAGGCCGGCGTCGATGGCGTCGAGGTCCATGCGGCGCACGCCCACGGCATGCTCGGCGGCTTTTTGACCCCGCTCTACAACAAGCGTACCGACGAGTACGGCGGCTCGCTCGACGCCCGCATGCGCTTCTTGCTCGAGGTCATCGCCGAGATTCGCGAGCGCTGCGGCAAGGACTTCATCATCGACGTCCGTATCTCGGGCGACGAGTACACCGATGGCGGCCTGACCCTCAACGACATGATCTACGTCTCGCGCCGCTTGGAGAAGGCCGGCGTCGACATGATCCACGTGTCGGGCGGCACTACCATCAAGCGCGGCTCCGCCATTCCCGCCGCCGGTACGCAGCAGGCCTCGCACGCCGCCTGCTCGCGCGAGATCAAAAAGCATGTGAATATTCCCGTTGCCACGGTCGGCCGCATCAACGAGGCATGGATTGCCGAGGAGCTGATCGAGGACGGTGCTGCCGACATCTGCATGATGGGCCGTGCCAATCTGTGCGATGCCGAGTTCTGCAACAAAGCGGCTGCCGGCAACGCCGACGAGATCCGTCCCTGCATCGGCTGCCTGCGCTGCCTGAACGGCATTATGTTCGGCAAGCGTATCTCCTGCACCGTCAACCCGGACGTGGAGCGCGACGAGGCCGGCTACGAGCCTGCCGCAGAGGCCAAGAACGTTCTGGTCGTGGGTGCTGGTCCTGCGGGTATGGAGGCAGCCTACATTGCCGCCAAGCGTGGCCACAACGTAGTGCTCGTGGATAAGCAGGACGAGCCGGGCGGCGAGATGCGCATTGCGGCCGTTCCGCCGGCAAAGCAGGAGCTCACGCGTGTGATCAAGTATCAGTACCGTCGCTTGGCCGAGGCAGGCGTCACGTGCGTCTTTGGCACCGAGCTCTCGGCCGAGGACATTCAGCGCGACTACGCGGGTTACGAGGTTGTCCTGGCTTATGGCGCTGAGCCCATCGCTCCGGCCTTTATGCAGGGCTTTAAGCAGGTTATGACGGCCGACGACCTGCTGGGCGGCAAGGCTTTCCCGGGCAAGAAGATTGTCATCGTGGGCGGCGGCACCGTCGGCTGCGAGACGGCCGATTACCTGGCCCCGTTGGTCAACGACCTGTCGCCGGCCAATCGCGATGTCACCGTTATCGAGATGACCAAGACGCTTGCCGCTAACGAGGGCGGCGCCGGTCGCGCGGTGCTCATCACGCGCATGCTCTCCAAGGGCGTTCACGTGCTGACCGAGGCCAAGGTGACCGAGATCACCGAGGACACCATCTCGTACGAAAAGGATGGCCAGATCCACACCATCGCCGATGCCGATACGCTGGTGCTTGCCATGGGCTATCGTCCCAATACCAAGCTTGCCGACGACCTTGCCGCTGCTGGTGTCTCCACCCACGTGCTGGGCGATGCCCAGAAGTGCGGCAACATCCGCGACGCCATCGGCGACGGCTACAAGGTGGCCTGCGAACTCTAGTCAGCCCCTTGGTGCACGAGGAGAGGCGTCTCTGCGCCATCCGATAGCAAAACAGCGGTGGTGTCCCGGGTTTCGGGATGCCGCCGCTTGCTCTTGCGGTGCTGGCGACGCGAGCGCGTCCTATTTCACCTCAACTGAGGGAATGGGGGATGCGATAGTATTACGTGGTATTCGACAAACCGTGAGCTTCATCCGAGGGCTTTAGCTTTATGGAACAACACCAGCATTATCAGAGCCTGCAAGATCAGGCATACAGCGCATTGCGCTCCAAGATCATCTATGCCGAGCTCAAGCCCGGCACGCGTCTTTCGGCGATTGGCCTGGAAAAAGAGACGGGAATCGGGCGAACGCCCATTCGCGAGTCCTTTGTGCGTCTGCGCGAGCAGGAGCTGGTGGAAACGCGTCCCAAGAGCGGCACCTACGTCTCTAAGATCAGCATGGAGCGCGCCGAGAACGCTTGTTTCTTGCGCGAGAAACTCGAGAGAAGTGTGCTCATTAAATGCTGCTCTGCCGCCACGCCCGAGCAAAAGCATCGGCTCGGGCAGATTCTTGCCGAGTCTGAGTCGCTCGACCATAGCGAAACGCGTCGCTTTTTCGATCTGGACAACCTGTTCCATGAGACGTGTTTTGTGATTGCCGGTCGTCACATGTTGTGGGATTGGATGAAGAGCATCAACACGCATTTTGAGCGATACAACTGGTTGCGTATGGTGTCGCAGGATTTGGATTGGGAGCCGATTCGTCGACAGCATCGCCGGATTCTCGAGGCCATTAAGAGGGGCGATACCGACGCGGCGAGCTATCTGGCAGAGATACACCTGCACCTGATGCCCGAAGAACAGGGCCCGGTTATCGCCTTGTATCCCGACTATTTCGAGCTGTCCAAAGACTCGTCTATCTAGCCCATCATCGCATCTGCTCGAGACGCGAAAACGATGCTGCTCACCTACAGCGTTTTGCAACCGAGAATTTTAAAAAATGCCTAAAATGGCTCAGACTGCCGACAATTGGGGAACGGGGTGCGCTATGGCGCAGATGAGGATTAAGGACATTGCCGTCGAGGCGGGCGTGAGCCCGGCCACGGTCTCGCGCTATCTCAACAACCGCCCCGGGCAGATGACCGAGGAAACCCGTGCTCGCATCGCGGCGGTTATCGAGCGCACCGGCTATCGCCCGCGTGCCGCCGCGCGCAACCTGCGCAGCTCGCGCACCAACCTCATCGGCGTGATTCTGGCCGACATCGCCAACCCGTTCTCCAGCGCCATGCTCGAAGGGCTTTCCGCCAGCGCCGCCGCGCGCGGCTGCTCGCTCATGACGGCCATTAGCGGCAACGACCCCGCCAAGGAGGCAGAGTCGCTCACCAGACTTATCGATGCCGGCGTGGACGGCCTGGTCGTCAATACCTGCGGAGGCAACGACAAGGCGATCGCCGCGGCTGCGGGACGCCTGCCCGTCGTGCTGCTCGACCGCGATGTTGCCGACGGCGGTGTCGATCTGGTGACATCTAACAACCGTGAGTTAGTTGCCGGCTTAGTAGACGCCTTGGCCGCTGCGGGCAGCGAGCGCCTGTGCCTGCTCACCGAGGCAAGCGACGACAGCCCCGTGCGTCGCGAACGCGCCGCGGCCTTTGTCGACGAGCTTTCGCGACGCGGCCTTGCGGGTGAGGTCGTCATCCTGGCCGATGGTGGCGCCACGGGCGTTGACCGCTTGGACGAGACCATCCGCGGCTATGCGGGCAAAAAGCTCGGCCTCATTGCCGTCAACGGCCTGGTTTTCCTGCGTTTGACCGAGGCGCTGGCACAGCTGGGTCCCTCGCTGCCGGCTGGCTTCAAGATCGCGACGTTTGACGATTACCCTTGGAACCACGTGCTCTTTGGCGGTGTGACCACGGCCGCGCAAGACACCCTTACCATTGCCGAGCGCGTAGTCGAGCGCCTGTCCGAGCGCATCGACGTCGTTACCACTACGGTGGGCGATGCCGCAAAGCTCGCCCCTAAGCGTATCGAGATCCCCGGCCACATCGAACACCGCGCTTCGACCTTACGCTAGCCGCTCGTTCGCAACGGCCTGCTCGCGCACGTTTTTTGAGCGCTTGATACGCTTTAACCCTGCGGAAACATTTTTCTGCGATAGTATCTGCGATATAGACCAGTCGAAACCCGCCCGAAAGAAAGGGGAGCGACATGAACCAGCAGAACATCGATTACGTACTCCGCTCCGTAGAGCAGCGTGATATCCGCTTTGTGCGTCTGTGGTTTGTCGACATTCTCGGCCGCCTCAAGAACTTTGCCATCAGCCCCGAGGACCTCGAGGTCGCTTTTGAGGAGGGTATTGGCTTTGACGGCTCCGCTATCGAGGGCTTTGCCACGCCCGAGGAAGCCGACATGCTCGCGTTCCCCGATGCTTCGACCTTCCAGATCTTGCCGTGGCGCCCGAGTCACAACGGCGTCGCCCGCGTGTTCTGCGACGTGTGCACTCCCGATCGCAAGCCGTTTGCCGGCGACCCGCGCGATGCTCTGCGCCGCATGTTCTACAAGGCCGAGAAGGCCGGCTACCTGCTCAACGTTGGTGCCGAGCTGGAGTACTACTACTTCCCCGACGAGCACACCCCCGAGCCGCTCGACAACGTGGGCTACTTCGATCTTTCGGTGAGCGATGCCGCTCGCGACCTGCGTCGCAACACGGTCCTCACGCTTGAGAAGATGTCCGTGCCCGTGGAGTACACCTTCCACGCCGCCGGCCGCTCGCAGCACGGCATGAGCCTGCGCCACGCCGAGGCCCTGAGCATGTCCGACGCCATCACCACGGCCAAGCTCATCATTAAGCAGCAGGCCTACGAGAGCGGTTGCCACGCCTCCTTTATGCCCAAGCCGTTGGCGGGCGAGGACGGCAGCGCTATGTTCCTGTGCCAGTCGCTATTCGACCACGACGGCAACAACGTGTTTTGGGGCGAGGACGACGAGAGGTACCATCTCTCTGACGTCGCCAAGCACTATATGGCCGGCATTCTGGCGCATGCCCGCGAGATCAGCGCCATCACCAACCCCACGGTCAACTCGTACAAACGCATCACCACGGGCGGCGACTCCGTGCCGCAGTACGCTACGTGGGGCCTGCGCAACCGCGCGAGCATGGTCCGCATCCCGGTCTACAAGCCCGGCAAGCAGCTGTCCACGCGCATCGAGCTGCGCAGTCCCGATCCCATGGCCAATCCGTACCTGGTCAACGCCGTCACGCTGGCGGCTGGTCTGGACGGCATCGAGCGCAAGCTGGAGCTCCCGCCCGAGGCCACGGCCGAGACGCTCAAGCTCAACGATCGTCAGATGCTCGAGGCCGGTTACACGCCGCTGCCGCGCTCGCTCAAAGAGGCGCTCGACGTGTTCGAGGACTCGCAGTTTATGAAGGATGCCCTTGGCGAGCACATCCACAGCTTCTTCCTCAAAAAGAAGCGTGACGAGTGGCATAAGTTTGAGTCTACGATCACCGAGTGGGAGATCAAGCACTACCTGGCGAACTCCTAATCGCGCTGGCTTGTTCCAGTACGATTGAGCTCATTTCTTTGGAGGCCGATATGTCCGATAAGAGTGCCCTGTTCATGGCGCGCACGACGCGCTTCCACGAGTTTGCCCGCAGCCTGACGACCACCCTGGGTGTCGAGGTGAGCCTGGCAACCCCCGATTCGCCGACTGCGGCGCACGACTTTGACCTGCTGATCCTTGATTCCGATGGCATTCGCAGCGATCGCATCGATCAGATTGCCAAGTGGCTTGACGATCGCGGCGGCGTCCCCATGTTGGTGATCGTCGACGATGAGGCGCTCGGCACCTTGCGCCTGCCCAATCACGCGCATGCCGACTTTGTGTGCCCCACGGCGACGCCCAACGAGCTTAAGGCTCGCGCACAGCGTCTGATGGGCGAGGAGGAGACCGTTACCGCCGACGATGTGCTCAACATCGATAACCTCGAGATCAACCTGGCCACCTACCAGGTGACGCTCGATAACGAGCCCATCGACCTGACGCTGATGGAGTACTCGCTGCTGAGCTTTTTGGCGACGCATCCCAACCGTGCCTACAGCCGCGAGGTGCTGCTGCACCGCGTGTGGGGCTTTGAGTACTGCGGCGGCACGCGCACCGTCGACGTGCACATCCGACGCATCCGCTCTAAGGTGGGCCCGCAGATCGCGGCACACATCACCACCGTCCGCGGCGTGGGCTATCTGTTTAAGGACTAGATTTCCACCACAAAGGGGACAGGCGCCTTTGTGGTGGTTTTGCCGCATGCGTGGGTTCCTTTCGGGTCTTCAACAGAACTTAAGCCTTCCTAAAAGATTGCGTTCTCATACACGTGCACCCGCATATTGGGGTACAACTCAACATGAACAATGATGGCCCGCCACATGTTTGGCGGGCCTTTGGTTATTTGACGAAAGGATCGCAGCTATGAGCGAGAACGATTCCCAGCGTCCCCAGGATGTTGGCAATGCCGGCGATACTCAGCAGCAGCCGCGCGTGCAGGTGGAGTCGACGCCTGCCGGCAGCAACATTCCCTACGTGCAGGCTTACGACACACAGACCGGCCAGCCGCTGGGCGGTCAGCAGGTCGTGAACAAGCACACGGTGGTCAAGACCAAGACCAAAAAGCTGCCGATCTTCATTACGGCGCTTGCCGGTTGTGCCTGCGGCGCCCTGCTGGTCATCGCGCTCATTATGAGCGGTACGCTCAACATTGGCGGCGGAAAGAATGCCGTGACGGCGGGTGCTTCGGGCTCATCGACGCAAAAGATTACCATCGACTCCGAGGACACCACGCTGGCCGAGGCCGTCTCTGCCAAGGCCCTGCCCTCCGTCGTTTCTATCACCGCCACTTCGAGCGGTAGCCAGAATGGCTCGCTTTCGCAGTCTGCCGACGAGTCGGATAGCTCGGGCAGCGTCGGTTCGGGCGTGGTGCTCGATACCGAGGGCCACATCCTCACCAACAACCACGTGGTCGATGGTTATGACCAGTACGTGGTGACCATGGACGACGGCACCACCTACGAGGCCGAGTTCGTGGGTAACGATGCTTCGAGCGATCTTGCCGTCATCAAACTTAAGGATGCTGACGCTTCCAAGCTCACGCCGATCGAAATCGGTGACTCCTCCAAGCTCAACGTGGGCGAGTGGGTCATGGCGATCGGCTCGCCATTCGGCAACGAACAATCTGTCTCCACGGGTATCGTGTCGGCGCTCTATCGCTCCACGGCCATGAGCTCTACCAGCGGCAATACCATCTATGCCAACATGATCCAGACCGATGCCGCCATCAACCCGGGCAACTCCGGTGGCGCGCTCGTTAACGACAATGGTGAGCTGGTGGGCATTAATTCGCTTATCGAGAGCTACTCGGGCTCCAGCTCGGGCGTGGGCTTTGCCATTCCGGTTAACTATGCCAAGAACATTGCCGACCAGATCATCGACGGTAAGACGCCGGTGCATCCGTACCTGGGTGCCACGCTTTCGAGCGTCAACGCGCTCAACGCCCGTACCAACAAGCTGAGCACCGATAGCGGCGCCTATGTGGCGAGCGTCGTCGAGGACGGTCCCGCCGCCAAGGCCGGCATCCAGGAGGGCGATGTCATCACCAAGCTGGGCGACGACGAGATTACGAGTGCCGATGGCCTGATCATTGCGCTGCGCAGCCACGAGGTGGGCGAGAAGGTCGAGATCACGCTCATGCGTGGCAAGGATGAGAAGAAGGTCACGGTTGAGCTGGGCTCTGACGAGGAGCTGCAGAGCCAGCAGCAGGATGACAGCGCGACCGACACCGGCAACGGCGGCATCACTGACGAGCAGCTGCGCCAGTATCTGGAGGAGCTGCTGGGCCAGCAGGGCCAGGGTCAAGGCCAAGGCTATGGCCAGGGTTTCTAACGAGCCGTATTGCACATATCGAAGCCAGAGGGGACTGTCCCGCCAACGCGGGACAGTCCCTCTTTTCTTTCAAGACTTTAGTCTGCTGGCCGCGCAGCGGCCAGCTTTAAACCA